>JBBRGM010000048.1:0-16224 GCA_038240725.1 Burkholderiales bacterium
AGCGTCCTTTGATATTCGATTCGATGGTTGTCGTCTGTGCACCGAGCACACGTCAGTTGGCTGCGCAGAGAGCGTCGCGCGAGCATGCGCGCAGGCTGAACTATCTATCCGCGGCCACCCGAGGTTCCGAAACAACTTGTCGTCGACAACTTGCGCGGACGAGCGTGACATCCAATGCAGTTGTAGCCAGCGCCGGCAACATTTCCGAATACACTTCCCGGCGTTTAACTGACTTTTTCTGTCGAGCGCGTAAGGTGCGCGCGCGGTTAGTGCCAATGCCTCGTGTGATTAACGCGGCATATGAGCCCCGGGTGTACAGGAGATTAGTAACAACGTGTGACGCAGTTACAAATCTGCGTGTTGCCGGTTCGCGCCGAAATGCGAGATCTGAGAGCTCTGAGTTTGGAGAACCATGCGTGATCGAGCGCACATCGCTCGACGGGACGGCCGCTAAATTGCAACCCACTGAGAGTTCGGAAACGGACGGCACGAACGATTTTCGCGATCTACCGCCGATTGATTACGGTAGTACACAGCCGCTATAGGGCGTTTATTACCTGCTCAGCAAGCTGATTGAACCAGCATCAAATACGGTCGCCGCTGCGTAATCATCCGTTCGGGTTACGCGACTATGAGATCCTCTCCAGCTACTCCGATCAGTTCTTCGGCTGCGGTTCCATAGCGCAACGCTTTGAGCGTGTCGTGCACGGCGCGTACGGCAGCCATAAACGGCTGGTGACCTTGAAGACAAATTCGCACGCCGCGTTCCGCGAGATAATTGCGATTCATGAGCTCTTTTCCGACGCGTCCTAGAATGAGCGGCAGCTTCATTTGATCAGCAACGGCGTCGAGGGCATCACGCGTTTTGACTCCAACGGTGAATATCGCATCCACTCCGGCTGCTTCATAAGCCTTCGCACGTTCGATTGCATCGCCGATGCTGGTAATCGAAGCCGCGCTGGTCCGGCCGGCGATGCATCGCTTCGAGTCTCGCCTCGCAGCGATTGCCGCTCGGATCTTGCCCACGACCTCTATTTGAAGCCCTATGGGTCGTCCCTCAGATCAAACCACGTGAGCTCAAATTGCGCATCAAGTCGCCAAGCCCGAAACTCCACGGCGCGATGCGATCGCAATAGTTGATGCGATTCGACAGTGCTCCAAGCGCCGTCGCTCGAATCGTTACCACGTCGCCCAGTTTGTGTGTGAACCCGTGGCCTGTCTCATCGCGGTCTTGCAACGGCGCAAATGCAGTCCCGAGAAACAGCACCACTCCATCGGGATATTGATGGTTCGCGTTGAGCGCCTGACCTGCAAGATCGAGCGGATCGCGACTGATCTGCTTAAGACTGTACGCACCTTTCATTCGAAAGCCGTCCGTGCCGGCCACATCGATTTCGATTTCGGCGCGACGCAGATCGTCGATACTGAATTTGTCGTCGAGTAAGCGGATGAAGGGGCCTAATGCGCAGCTGGCATTGTTGTCCTTGGCGCGGCCGAGCAGCAGTGCGCTGCGTCCCTCGTAGTCACGCAAGTTGACGTCGTTGCCGAGCATCGCACCGACGACTTTGCCGGCGTGATTGATCGCAAGCACCACTTCAGGCTCAGGATTGTTCCACGACGAAGTCGACAGCACGCCGATCTCGGCGCCGGTACCCACCGCCGACATTGGCTGCGCCTTATTGAATACTTCGGCGTCGGGCCCGATGCCGACTTCGAGATACTGCGACCACATGTCGCGTTTGATCAGCGACTGTTTCAACCGCTCCGCGCCCGCCGAGCCGGGCTTGATTGTCCGCAGCTCGCCGCCGATCTCCTCGCCGAGGGTTTTGCGGATCGACTCGGCAGCCGCGGGATCGCCTTTCGCCTGCTCCTCGATCACGCGCTCCAACATGCTCGCGATAAAAGTAACACCGCACGCGCGTACCGCTTGCAGATCCACCGGTGACAGAAAAAACGGGCGGTTGTGGTCGCGGCGATCCGATGCCGAATTGGCAAGCAAGTCGCTGACGCGCCCGAGCAAGGTCGCACGGCCGTCCTTCATGCTTGCGCGAACCAGAGCAGCGGGCTCAGCGGCATTCATGAGATCGGCACACGTCGGCACGATCGCAGAGACGTCCAGTACTCGGCCGTCGACGATCAGCACCGGACTCGGACCGGGAAGCGGTCCCGGCACCCACGCGCGTCCGACCAAAGTCGCGCGCGCGTGATCGTCCGGCAGCACGACGCTTTCATTGAGTTCTAATTGTGGTGTAGTCACTGTCCCCTCCGCTACGTGGATTGCGCATGGCTCGCATCTCTCGCCGATTATTGCACATCGGTCTTTTCCGCCCAACGCCGGCCAGCAACGCTGCTGCGCTTGGCAGCCCGATGCCGGCTGGAGTTTTTTCAATGCGCGTATGCGAATCTTGCTATGCCGATTGTTGTCTCAGCGTTGAATTCCTGCGCTATGCGCCCACTTTAGAGCTCGCCTGTTCGATCGCCCCATCGTATTTCTAGATCTGGAAACGACCGGCGCCAGCGCTGACCGCGATCGCATCACCGAGATTGGACTGATTGAGGTGAACGACGGCGAATTCGCGGACGAGTGGTCGACGCTCGTCAACCCCGATCGACCCATGTCGGCAGGCGTCTCCGAGCTCACCGGCATCACCGAACAGATGCTGTCTTCGGCGCCGCGCTTTGCCGACTTGAGCGAGCAGTTGTTTAAACGGCTGGACGGCCGCTTGTTGATCGCGCACAACGCGCGTTTCGATTACGCATTTTTGCGTGCCGAGTTCAAACGACTGGGCGTCCGATTCCGCCAAAAGGCGCTATGTACAGTCCGCTTGTCGCGGCTGCTGTTCCCGGAGCATACGCACCACAACCTCGACGTCATCATCAATCGCTTCGGATTGTCCTGTACTGCTCGCCACCGCGCGCTGGGCGACGCGCAGGTTTTATGGTCATTCGCGCGCGAATTGAGACGTCGCGTCGACGCAGGCCAACTCAAAGCTGCGGTGGAATCGCTCACGCAGTTGCCGACACTGCCGCCCGGCATCGATCCGGATCGATTTGAAGACCTTCCGGTTGCGCCCGGCGTCTACGTGTTTTACGCGGACGACGGTCGCGCGTTGTACGCCGGCAGAAGCGACAACCTTCGCTCGCGCGTATTGGCGCATTTCAACACCTCCGGAGGGGCAGCGTTTTCGGCGCAAACCGCTTCGTTCGAATGGATCGAGACTGCGGGCGCGCTCGGCGCGGCGCTGCGCGAAGTCGCCCTGCGCCGAAGCCTCGACCCCGTTCACAACCGCTCGCAGTCGGCCGGAGAAGCGTGGTCGCTGCTGTGGAGCGCGGATGGCAACCTGACGCTGGTGGATCTGCACGGACATATCGACGCGCTATCCACCCCGCTCTACGGCGTGTTTCGCAGCCGAAACGACGCGCTCGCCGCATTGCGCGGGCTGGCTCGCGGCCATCGCCTGTGCAGGATCATGCTCGGACTGGAGACGGGGCCCGGCCCGTGCTCGGCCTACCGCGTTGATGGCTGCCGCGGAGCATGCGTCGAGATAGAACATCGTTCGATGCACGCGATCCGCGTCGCGAGCGCACTTGCTCGACTGCGTCTGCCACAGTGGCCGTTTAGTGGCCGGGTGGCGGTAAGCGAGAGCGACCCGTCGCGTGCGGTCAGCGAAGTACACGTGCTCGAGCGTTGGCGCTATCTCGGCTCGGCCCGCACCGAGCCTGAGCTGGACGCGCTAGCGCAACAGCGTACGTTGCCGGACTTCGATATCGATCAGTTTCGCATCATCGCTCGCCATCTCGCGCAACCCGGCGCGCGCAAGAACATCCGCGACCTCAACGTTGCCAGCGGCGTGGACTGGCAAACCTGCGACGATTCGAACTGAGTGCGCCTGGCGATGCAAGTCGAGCCGTTACCCCGCTCGCGTTACAATCGCGATCGATGCTTCAGTCTGCGCTCGTACCGCAACTGGATGCGGGGTTTCGTTCACCGCCGCGGCGATGGCGGCAACAATAACTCGAACGTGAGGACACAACGCGATGGCCGGACCCGCAGATCAATCCCCTACGCCGAAGACACCGTTCTGGCTGGGGACCGCAGGCCTCGTACCGTTCGTCGTGATCGCCAGCGCGCTCTGGGCGCTGCCGGAAGCTTACTCGCCGGCGCTGTTGTTCTGGCTGACCTCGTACGCCGCGATCGTCCTCAGCTTCATCGGCGCAGTGCATTGGGGCGCAGCGATGTTGCATCCAAGCATGCCCGAACACGAGCAGGGCGTGTTCATGACCTGGAGCATCGTGCCGGCGATAGTCGCCTGGGTAACGCTGCTGATGCCGGTCAAAACCGGTTTGCTGTTGCTCATCGCGACGTACGTGATTCAATTTGCCGCCGACCGCCAATTTGCCCAGCGCTTTACGCTTCCCGCCTGGTACATTCGCATGCGCGCCGGGCTGACGTCGGTCGCAGTATTGTGTCTCGTGATGGCTCTCGCACAACTCGCGCGCCACTAAATCTGGCGCGTGCGCGATCCCGCACGTAGCCGCAATCGGTCCTGACCTATGATCCCGACTCCTCGAAATATTCGGCGCGCTGGCTGGGCGCTCGTAGTTCTTCTGTGCACAGCTCAACACGCGACGGCAGGATGTCTCAGTGCCGGCGTCTGGGCGCGATTTGCCGACGCGAAACCTAATCAGATTTCGCCCGATCGCCTGTTCGGCGAGCTCGCTCTTCGCCGCGTCGTATTGCTCGGCGAGGTGCACGACAACGAAGACCATCATCGCTGGCAACTGCAGACGATCGCCGCGCTGCACGCATTGCACCCGAAACTCGTACTCGGTTTCGAGATGTTTCCGCGACGTCTGCAAAGCGTTCTCGACCGGTGGACCGCGGGTAAATTGTCGACCGCCGAATTTCTCGAGCGCAGCGAATGGCGAACGGTCTGGGGACAGGAGCCGCAGCTATATTTGCCGATCTTCGAATTCGCCCGGATGAATCGCATTCCGATGATCGCGTTGAACGTCGATCGCAAACTGGTCAGCACCGTCGGCGAGAAAGGTTGGGCGCAGATACCGGCAGACCAGCGTGCAGGTATCACCGATCCAGCGCCTGCGCCGCCTGCATACCTCGAGCTCCTGCATCAATCTTACGGCGAACATGCCACGCGTGATGGCAAAGCGCCCGCCGATGCGAATCTAGACGACCCGGCGTTTCACCGCTTCGTCGATAGCATGTTGTTGTGGGATCGCGCGATGGCGCAGGGCATTGCGCACGCAATAAAGCAGGACGACGGCGCGCTGGTTGTCGCTCTCATGGGAAGCGGCCATGTTCAACAAGGCTTCGGCGTTCCGCGACAACTCGCCGACCTCGGCGTGTCCGACGCAGCCGTGCTGTTGCCTGCCGAGAGTTCCGCCACTTGCGAGGACCTCGACGATCGCAGCGCAACCGCACTGTTCGGAATCGATGCGCGCGACGACCCGGAACAAGTCGAACGTCCACGCCTCGGGGTCGCGCTGGATCAGACCGACAAACGCGTGCGCGTTCAGAGGGTGCTGGACGGAAGCATTGCACAGCAAGCCGGCCTGCGTGCGGACGACGTCATCGAGACCATCGCCGGCGAGCACGTCAGCAAAGTCGACGAGGTCATTGCCGCGGTTGGGCGCCAAGTGCCGGGCACCTGGCTACCGATTATCGTGCGCCGGGGCAACGACACCGCAGAAATCATCGCGCGATTTCCACCAAGATCACGCCCTTAGCTTCTGCGCAATGATCCGGTTTGCACGATCGGGAAGGCGAATTGCGATACTGCTCGGGGTGGTCTGCGCCGCTTCAGCTTTCGCAGCCGGGAAAACGGAGCTGCCTACGCACTACGACCTGAACGTTCGCCTGACCCCGCAAACACGCGAGCTGGCCGTGCAGTCCACGATCGACCTCAAAGCACGTGGACAACTCGTAATGACGCTCGGCGCGCAATTCGAGGTAAACAGTCTAACCGTCGACGGTAAACCGGGTCCTGCGATCGCGAAGACGACGGACGATGTTCATCGCTGGACATTCGACTTCGGCGTTGCCGCGGCAACGCATCGCATACAAGTGGACTACCGTGGCCTGCTGGAAAGAATCCCCGAGAGCGACGCACGCGGCGTCCTCGAAGGTCTGCCTGCAATGGCCAGCGAGCGCGGCAGCTTTCTACCCAGTGGATCGCACTGGTACCCGGAGCTCGATAACCGCACGTTCAGTTACCGCGTCAAGCTCGAGTTGCCGGCGGGACAACGCGGCCTCGTACCTGGCAATCGAATCGCCGAGGAAACCAGCAGCGACTACCGTGCGGAGTTCGCGTTCGATCATCCTGCGGAGGGGATCGATCTCATGGCAGGGCCGTATGCGATCGAACAGCGCCCGGTCGAGGCCAATGCTGCGGCCGTGGGCTTGCGGACCTATTTCCATCCCGAGATCGCCGAATTGGCGAACGGCTATCTCGCATCCAGTGCCGACTACATTAAACGCTACAGTGCGTCGATCGGCCCGTATCCGTATGCCGAATTCAGCATCGTGTCGAGCCTACTGCCGACCGGCTTCGGCATGCCCACGCTGACCTATCTCGGCATCGACGTATTGCGTCTGCCGTTCATTCGCGCCACATCGCTCGGTCACGAAGTTCTCCACAACTGGTGGGGAAATGGCGTCTTCGTAGACTGGCAGCAAGGCAACTGGTCAGAAGGCCTGACCACGTTCATGGCCGACTACGCTTTCAAGGAGGACCAAGGCGAATCGGCCGCGCGCGACCTGCGTGTCGAATGGTTACGCGACTTCGCAGCCTTGCCCGCCGAACGCGATCAACCCTTGCGCGCTTTCACTTCGCGCACGCACGACGCCTCGCAGATCGTCGGTTACAACAAAGCGGCGTTTTTGTTTTTCATGTTGCGCGATGAACTGGGCGCATCTGCGTTTCAATCCGGCATTCGGGAATTTTTCAACGCCAACCGCTTTCGGCACGCGAGCTGGAGCGACTTGCAGCGCGCGTTCGAGACAACCGGCAAGGCCTCGCTGGACGCATTCTTCCAGCAGTGGCTGAATCGCACCGGCGCGCCCACTATCAAGATTGAAGCGGCGAGTAGCACGGCGACCGATACCGGATTCCACGTCGCTATCACGCTGACGCAATCCGCTCCAGCGTATCGACTACGCGTTCCCCTTATGCTCAGCACGGACGCTGATAGCAAAACAACGGTCGTAGAGCTGAACACGCAGCGGCAGACATTCGTCGTGGATAGCGCAAGCCGTGTGCGTACGCTCAGCATCGATCCCGATTTTCGAGTGTTTCGACGCCTGAGCGAAGCCGAGATTCCGCAGATCCTCCGGCAGGTGACGCTCGATCCGCGTAGCGTAACCGTGCTGGCCTCGGAAGATTCTGGGGTGCGGGCCGCAGCACGCACATTGGCCGAACGCCTGATGGACAATCACGTGCGGCTGGCGACCGACATGCAAATGCCCACCAACGATGATCCCGTTCTGGTCATCGGTCAGGCCGACGACGTCGATCGATTTTTACGACAGCTGAATTTTCCGGCTCGGCCGTCTTCGATCGACCGCCGCGGAACGGCGCAGGTGTGGACTGCAAAGCTGCAGACCGGGAAGCCTCTGCTGGTAATTTCCGCGCGTGACGCAGGCTCGCTGGAAGCATTGCAGCGGCCGCTGCCGCACTACGGCCGTCAGAGTTGGCTCGTATTCGATGGCAGCAAAGCGATCGATCGCGGCATCTGGCCCGCAAAAGCGCAAGCGTGGCAATTCGAGTAGACCGACGCAACACCGCGCCGGGCTAAATTTTACGCGACGCGCATTGCGGATTACTTCACCCGCGATACGAACTTCATCATCGCTGTGTTGAACGCTTCAGGCTGTTCCAAATTCGACAAGTGCGATGCGTTGGGAATCACCACCATTTCCGATCCGGGAATCGCATCATGAATCGCCTGCGACATCGCGACCGGCGTACCCACATCCTGGTCGCCGACGATGATTTGCGTCGGGCATTTGATGCCACCCAGTTGCGCGGTGATATCGAGCTGCGAGATCGCGTGGCAGCAACCCGCGTAGCCTGCAGGCGGCGTCGCGCCGATCATATTGGCCACACGTTCTATGCGTTTCCCGCGCTTGGCAAGATACGGTTCGGTGAACCAGCGCTTGAGCGTCGGTTCGATCAACGGCTTCATTCCCTGCGTGGTGGCGATCTTGATGCGATCTTTCCAAACCGGTCTTGCCTCCGGCGGAATGCGGCTCGATGTATCGCACAGCACAAGGCTCTTGAACGCGTGCGGATGCTTGAGCGCGTACGTCATCCCGATCATGCCGCCCATCGACAAGCCGATGAAGTGCGGGGTAGTCACGCCGAGTTTTCCCAGCAGGCCGTGCAGGTCATCCGCCAGCAAGTCCAGCGTATACGCTTCGTCCGGCGCGTCGCTGCCGCCGTGTCCGCGCGTATCGAATGACAGCACTTTAAAATTCGCCTTCAGCGCCGCCACCTGCTCATCCCACATCCCGATAGCGCACGCGAGCGAATGGCTCATGACAACCCACGGACCGGCACCTGCGATCTCATAGTTGATCTGAATGCCGTTGGCTTTTATCTTCATTTGGCCTCCTGGGAAAGGTTGGCAGTATAGCGCCGCTCGCTATCGCACCCCGGATGGCGCCCTGCGGACCGCCTCGCAGATCTGCTGCGAGGGCATTCACCCAGGCAATCGACTGGTGCATCGCAGCTTGCGGTGTGTCTTGACCTTGACCGAGCTTCGCTCCATTCTGCGCAGTGGCCACCGCAATTCGATGGCACATCCGCAAGCGTGATGAACCGGGTGTAAATGCCTGCATCTCGGGCTCGCTAAACCGAGCTGGTGTCGACGCGAGTCGCACGCCGAACACAAGGGACGAAAACCATGAGACTCGTGCAATTCCTCGAGCGCGATCAGTCGCGCAAAGTCGGATTGATGAGCGATGACGGCGCAACCGTGCGGGTGCTGCGTCAGACGCAGCGCGTGCATGACCTGGCGATGGAAGCCGGCCGGCGCAAGCTCGCATTGTCGGTGCTGGTGCAAGAGCGTGCCGGCAGTGAAACCGCAAACGTCGGCGAGATCGTCGCTGAGCATCGCCTGCTGCCGCCGCTCGATCATCCGGATGCCGCGCGCTGGCTGATCACCGGCACCGGACTATCGCATCTCGGCAGCGCCGCTGCGCGCGACTCCATGCACGTGAAACTGCAGCAGGACGAGAGTCAGCTCACCGACTCGATGAAAATTTTCAAGTGGGGCGTGGAAGGCGGCAAGCCGGCTACGGGAACGATCGGCGTGCAACCTGAGTGGTTCTACAAAGGCGATGGCCGTTGCGTCGTGGCCCCCGAGATGCCACTGGAGCTGCCGAGTTTCGCGCTCGACGGCGGCGAAGAAGTCGAGGTCGTCGGCTGCTATGTAATCGGCGACGACGGCGAACCGCTGCGCGTGGGCTTCGCACTCGGCAACGAGTACGCCGATCACGTCATGGAGCGGCAGAATTATCTGTATCTCGCGCACTCCAAACTGCGGCAGTGTGCATATGGACCGGAGGTTTTATTGGGCGAGCTGCCGGCCAACATAACCGGCGAGGCGCGCCTGGTGCGCGATGGCAAGGCAATCTGGAGCGAGAGCTGGTTGTCCGGCGAGACCAACATGGCGCACTCGATCGCCAATCTCGAGCATCATCACTTCAAGTACGCCGACTTCCGTCGTCCGGGCGACATCCACATCCACTTCTTCGGTGCTGCCACCGGCAGCTTCACCAAGAACATCAAAACGCAGATCGGCGACGTTTTCGAGATCAGCGCGGCTGCGTTCGGGTTGCCGCTGCGAAATGCGTTGGCGGCATCGCAAGAAGAAAATACGTTCGTACCGGTACGAACGCTCTAGCGGTGCAACGATACGCCGGCATGGCCGCCGGCGACCGTTGCTCGCTCGAGGCGAACGATCGGATTATTCGCCGATCTGTGCAGGCGTCGCAAGCTCGGGGCCTTCGTTGCGCGCGTTGTTGATCTGCAGTCCGACCGGATACGCCTGCATCTCGTCTGCCGGATACGGCACGAGCATCTTCTGAATCTCAGTCGGATCGCTCAGCTCCGGGTCCAGCCACCGCTCGTAATCTTCGCGCGCGATGATCACCGGCATGCGCTCGTGTATTTTCGCGAGCAGAGCGTTCGCTTCCGTTACGATGATCGCGCAACTCAATACCGGCAGCACGTCAGCCTGTGCCCAATACTCCCAGATGCCGCCGAATGCGAAGGTGCGCTTGTCGATCATCGAGATGTGCCACGGCTGTTTGCCGCTCGCGCGCTCCTGCCATTCGTAGAAGCCATCGGCTGGAATTAGACAGCGTCGCCGCGCGATCGCGTTGCGAAACGACGGCTTGTCGAACAACGTCTCCGCGCGCGCATTGATTGGGCGATGCATCTTAGGATTCTTTGCCCAGCTCGGCAGCAAGCCCCAGCTCAGTGCGGCGAGCTCGCGCCGCTCATGGCGAAAGCGCACGACCGGGACCTTGAGCGAAGGCGCCACGTTGTAGCGCGGCGGCAAATCCTCAGCAGGATCGATCAAGGTCGCGTCGAACTGACGCGCGATTTCTTCGACGGGAGAATGGACTTCGTAGCGACCGCACATAGCCGCATTCTACCGGCCGCCATCGACGCACGACCACTCGCTGGACGGCTCTGGCATACTGACCCGCCCTCGTTTGAGCATCGACATCAAGACAGGAGTCCCCAATGCACGAACTGCGGATCTATCACGCCATGCCCGGCCGGCTGCCCGATCTCAACAAGCGGTTCGAGACGATCACGACCAAACTCTGGGACAAGCACGGCATCCGTCAGGCCGGCTTCTGGACCACGCTGGTCGGACCCAACAACATGGATCTCTACTATTTGCTCGAGTGGAAGGACATGGCCGAGCGCGAACAGAAATGGAATGCGTTCATGACCGATCCGGAATGGATCGAGAAACGCGGCGAAACAGAAAAGAACGGCGTACTGGTCGCGCGCGTCGAAAACATGTTTCTCGCACCGACTTCGTATTCCACGGTTAAGTAGCGTCTGCTGGGGTGTTGCTTCGGCTCGCAGGTGCGAAGCCGCAGCGTTCCGTCATTCGGCGCGAGAGACGGCGATTCGGCAATGCTTCGCTGGAATCGCTGCTCCGGTTCAGGGCCGGCCTGCCGAACTGCTACAAAGACTCTTTGATGAGACGGCCGTTGGCGGGCTGTGTGGGACGTGCGTTCATGCTGTAGAGCTTGCCGAACACGCTGACCTGATCGTTCGATACGCTGACCGGCGTTTTCAGCACCAGCCACAGCACGCCTTCGGTACACGGCGGCGTCGTGAATGAGCCCATGTACGCGAAGTAGGTACGTGGCTCAGGCAGCAGCGTATTGAGGTCGATCGTCACATCGGGAAGTGCCATTTCGCGCCCGGATTCCAGTGGCAGGTGCGGCCACAGCGATGCGATGAACGGATTCGATGCGCCCATCTCCATCAGGATGGCAACCACCGCATAGCGCCCGTCGGCGCTCTGGTGGACCAGATGCACCACCATGTCGTACACCTTGCCGTTGATCCGCTCTTCGCTCGGACGGTGGAAATGCAGCTGGCGCAAGTCGTAGCGCACGCCCGCGACCATGATCGAGTTGCCATCCGGATAATTCACCTGCACCGTGTGGCCGTTGTCGATGATCCGCAGCGGCACCGGCTTGTAATCGAACTTGATGGGCTCGAGCTCGAGCTTGGCACCATCCTGAATGTCGATCGGCGATTGCCGCCTGCCCGTTCGGCATGCTGCATAGTCCGGCTTCAGATCGCCCCACGTTTGCGGTGCGCCGGGGCCTTGATAGGCCCAATGTAGCTCGGGTACTTCAACCGGCTTGTCGAGCTTGACCGCGGCTTTGCGTTTGCCTGCGGCGGCGAGCTTGATCTGCTCCCGGATGCGGATTATTTGCAGCTCGGGGTTCTCGACTTTGCGCGGCGCGAACTTTACTTTCGAAATCTTCGATGACGGCGCGATCTGTGCAATCGGTGCGATTTTCGCACGCGTTTCCGATTTTTTCTCCACTACCGGTTTGGGCGATTCTGCCACCGGCTTGACTGCGTCCTTGGGCAATTCTGCTGCCGGCTTCGCAACGTCTTTCGCGCCCTTGCCCTCGAGCGGCGAGCTGGCGGCGCCAGGCAGCGCGGGCGGTTCGCTCTTCGCTTTCAGGTCTGCCAGCGCAGCTTTAATCGGAGCGGGCGCGGCCTTGTTCGCAATGGTCGCGCACGCACGCTCGAGCAGACGTTCCTGCACGGATCCCGGTGCGACCGTCGATGGCAGCTCCACCGCGTCCAGGTTGATGCGCCGAATCTCCGTGCCGTCGCTGCCGTAGAGAATTCGCAGCATGGGGACGATGCTGCGTTTGGCGCAATCGAACCGCAGCAGCGCGTTCGAGCTGAAGTACAGTGCGCCCGTATGCGTAGAGCGCTGCTCGTCGGTGAACGTTTCTCGTGTCCAGACGCGTACGTCCACGCCGTTGCGTTGCAGGCTATCGCTGTCGAGATAAACCGCCCGCGTCGCGCCTTCCGAGATACTGGTCCACTTAACTGCCAGCGCCGGTCCTGACGCAGTGAAAAGCAGAGCGAAAAACCAGACGGAACAGCGCTTCATTGCATGCCTCAAGGTAACGCAGTGGATCCCACCGATATCGGCGGCCGGCAGCCACTCTTGAGCGGACCGGGCGGTTCGCTTTTCCGCGGCAAAGCGCTCGCGTACAATGTTCGGCTCCCCTCGCACACGCAGCAAGCCATTCATTTCGAAGATCAAAGCCATGGACGACAAGCGCATTTACAACGTCAACGTCGTATCGCAGGACGTGCTTCTCACGCCGGATCAGGTGAAAGAGCATGTCCCGATCACGCCTGCCGCTCAGAAAACCGTGCTGGACGGCCGGTTCGCGGTGGAGCGCATCCTGGATCGCAAGGATCACCGGTTCCTGGTGGTAGTCGGCCCCTGCTCGATCCACGACCCCGCTGCTGCGCTCGACTACGCGCAGCGTCTCAAGCGTTTGTCGGATGAGGTAGCGGATACGCTCTACATCGTGATGCGCGTCTACTTTGAGAAGCCGCGCACGACCACGGGATGGAAAGGGCTGATCAACGATCCGCACATGAACGATTCATTCGACATCGAGACCGGGCTGCGGCTCGCGCGCAAGCTGCTCCTCGATATCAACGAGCTCGGATTGCCGGCCGGCACCGAAGCACTTGATCCGATCAGCCCGCAATACCTGTCGGATCTCATTACCTGGAGTGCCATCGGTGCTCGCACCACCGAGTCGCAGACGCATCGCGAAATGGCGAGCGGGTTGTCGACTCCGGTCGGCTTCAAAAACGGCACGGACGGCGGACTGCAAGTGGCGGTCAACGCGCTGCTGTCGGTGTCGAGCCCGCACAGTTTCCTCGGCATCAACAAGGACGGGCAAGTTGCGGTGATCAGAACCAAGGGCAACGCCTATGGCCATATCGTCTTGCGCGGGGGCAGCAAAGGCCCGAACTACGATTCGGTGACGATCTCGCTGGTGGAGAAGGATCTGGCGAAGAACCAGTTGCCGGCGAACATCATGGTCGATTGCAGCCACGCCAATTCGAACAAAGACCCGGAGCTCCAACCGCTGGTGATGCACGACATCGCGCATCAGATCATCGAAGGCAATCGCTCGCTGATCGGCACGATGCTGGAGAGCAATATCAACGCGGGCAATCAGCCGATTCCCGCGGACCTCGGCATGTTGAAGTACGGGGTTTCGGTGACCGACGCCTGCATCGATTGGAAAACAACGGAGCAGTTGCTGAGGGACACGCGCAACAAGCTGCGCGAGGTGTTGCCTGCACGGATACCGCGATCGGCCGAGGTACGCGCGCTGCGGGGCTGATCCGCTCGGGCGTTGGATTAGATCTTGTCGGATTAGATCTTAACGACGCGGCAGCGCGCCGCGGATCTGCAAGGTCGGCGAGGTGCCGGGCTTTACCTGCGCGCCCTGCGTTCCCCGGTCGCGTTCGGTCTCCATGCTGAGCCCGTTGGAAAACATTAGCGTGCAGACGAATCCCTGCGCTCGGTTCACATCCCTGCCCGGCAACGCATCGATCGGTACGCGAACCACGCCATTGAATTCGCCGGTCGTTGCAATCGGCGCGACGCCGATACCAACGCCGATGCGCTCCCCGTCTTCGTTCTCGGTCGCGTGCACATAGCAGGACACCTGCACCTGCTGTACATCAGGTTCCATGTCGCTGACGTCGACCGGAACGTTGATGACGAAGTCCTCGGCCCAGCATGGCGCGAGGCCGGTCATCAGCAGCACGGCGACTGCGCATATCGGGCCGGACAGCGCCCAGCGCACCGTCCCTATGAGCCGATGCGAGTACATGGCGATCGTGATGCAATGGCGGACACTCAACGCATGACGAATGGGTTGGCGCTAGGCGCGCCGGTATTGATCCAGACGCTTTTGAGCTGCAGATAGGCGTAGATCGCCTGCATGCCGTTTTCGCGGCCCACACCGCTGTCTTTGTAACCGCCGAACGGTGACATGAAGCTTACCGCGCGATAGGTGTTGACCCAAACGGTGCCGGACTGAATGCGTTCCGACATGCGGATCGCGCGTCCGATGTCGCGTGTCCATACGCCGGCGCCCAGCCCGAAGCGCACGTCGTTCGCGATGCGAAGCGCGTCCGCTTCATCCTTGAATTTGATCACCGACAGCACCGGTCCGAAAATCTCTTCCTGCGCGATACGCATATTGTTGTCGACGCCGGTAAAAATCGTCGGCTCCACGAACCAGCCATTGCCGCACTCGGGACGCGTTGCGCGTTCGCCGCCCAGGCGCAGCTTGGCGCCCTCTTGCTTACCGACATCGATGTACGACAAAACCTTGTCGTATTGGGGTCGCGTCGTCACCGGTCCCACTTGCGTGTCGGGGTTCATCGGATCGCCCATCTTGGCGGTCTTGGCCAACGCCAGAAGCTTTTCGACAAACGCATCGTGAATCGATTCCTGCAGCAGCAACCGCGAGCCCGCGATGCAGGTCTGACCGGTGGCTGCGAATATCCCGGACACCGCGCCATTGACGGCATCCTCGATGTTGGCGTCGTCGAATACGATGTTGGGTGACTTGCCACCCAGCTCGAGCCCGACTTTTTTGAAGTTGCGAGCAGCCGTCTCGTTGATGACTCGGCCGGTCGCATCCGAACCGGTGAATGCAATCTTGCGCGTGAGCGGGTGCTCGACCAGCGGCATCCCGACTTCTTTGCCGTACCCGGTGACCACGTTCACCACGCCGGCGGGAAACCCCGCCTGTTCTACCAGCTTGATGAATTGCAGCGTCGACACGGAGGTGAATTCGGACGGCTTGATCACGACCGTATTGCCTGCCGCCAATGCCGGCGCAAGCTTCCACGCGGTCAGCAGTAGCGGCGAATTCCACGGCGTGATTGCGGCCACGACGCCGAGCGGCTCGTAGCGCGTGAAGTTGAAGAAGCCCTTCTTGTCGAGCGGGATGACCGAGCCTTCGACCTTGTCGGCCAGGCCGCCGAAGTAGTAATACCACTGCGGCACATAGTTGAGCTGGCCGCGCATTTCCGCGATCAGCTTGCCGTTATCCAGCACTTCGGTTTGCGAAAGGCTATCTGCATGCTGCGCGACGAGATCGCCGAGCTTGCGCAATAGCGCGCCGCGCTGCGTGGGCGTCATCTGCGGCCACGGACCATCGGTAAACGCCGCGTGCGCGGTGCGCACCGCATCGTCGGCGTCCTGTGCATTGCCACGCGCGATCATCGCCCACGGCTCGCCGGTGAACGGGTTGTAGCTTTCAAACCATTCTTGTGAGGCCGGCGCGCGCCATTCCCCACCGATGTAGTGTTGATACTTTTCCATTCCTTCCACTCCTGTGAGTAACGAGACGCTGGCCGCAGGCCTACGCCATCGATGTAGATCGAGATCTCGCTATGCTTGCCCAGAGACTAGCACCGTTGCTGCGCAATCGCAGAAGGCACGCGACAACTCCGGCGCGGCAGCGATGACCCTCAGGCCATGATGTGTCTAGTCGAGATTCGGCAGGTTTAGCTCGACCAGCTCGAGCTGGGTAAACAGTAGTCGATGTTCCGGAGAAGCCGACAGCGATTCGAGGCATAGCGCGAC
>JBBRGM010000049.1:0-16017 GCA_038240725.1 Burkholderiales bacterium
TCACGTTGGTGTCGAGAATCCTTTGGAATACCTCGCGATCTTCTACATGCTCAGTAAGCGTCCCGACGCTGACTCCGGCGCTGCCGATGACGATGTCGGCCGCACCGAACTTCGTTTCGAAATCACGCGCGGCATGAGCCAGGCCGTCTGCATCACGAACGTCGATTGCGTAGCACGCGGTCGGTGCGGCGCATTCGGTGGCGAGCTGTAGAAGCACGTCGGCGCGACGCGCAATCAATCCGAGCGTCGCACCTCGGCGTGCGTACTCACGTGCGAGTGCTCTGCCGATTCCGCTCGATGCGCCGGTTATGACGACTCGGCCGCTCACTTGCGGCGACGCCGCTCGTCCCGAGCCATCTGCACAAGCCCCTCAACCACGTCCATCAACTGCGCGGCCCCGCCCGTCATCCCGCTGTCGGAGATGTAGCGTCCGTCGACCGCGACGCTGGGTGTGCTGTCGATTTGGAATGCGTTGGTCAGCGCGCGTGACTGCAGCATCTGCGTACTGATGGCTTCGGAATGGAATGTCTCTTCGAATAGCTCTCGCTTGACGCCTTGCCGGGCAATCCAGTCGAAAAGCCCACTCTCGGTCGTCAGATCGACATCGCTCTCGTGAAACGTTTGAAACGTTTTTGCGTGCAGCCGCGGCAACAGCGCGAGGCTATCGTAGGTGTAGTACGCACGCGTCAGTGTTATCCACTTGGTGTTGCGCAGAGCCGGCACACGCCGAAAACTCACGTCCACCGGTTTGCGTTTGAGCCACTCGTTGACGTAGGGCTCGAAGCGATAGCACCACTGGCACCCGTAGTAGAAAAAATAGACGACTTCGATGCGCTCGGTCGCGGTGAGCGATTGCTTGGGGATCACGCGATAATCGACATCCTCCATCAGGTCGGCCCCGGTAGCTGACCCGACCAGAACAATCAGCGCGAGCAGCATCACGCTCCCGCGCCGGATTCTGGACATGCAGGACTCGCGCTTCGCCGCTCAACCTTTCTTCGGCTGCGGCTTTTTGCGCTCCATATCGATGAGCTCATCGAGGACCTTGAAGAAACGATCGTAGTCCATACCGCCGCCGGGCGCGGTGACCATCGACGGGCCGGTGTAGTACTTGCCGTTGACGGCGATCGACGGCGTGAACTGCACACCGTATGCACGTCCGCTCGTCGCCGAACGTTGCACCTTCGTGTCGATTCCGAACGAGTCATACACCTCGTTGAACTTCGCGCTGTCGATGCCGGTCGCTTTGGCCCAATCCTTCACCGCTTGATCGGTGGTCAGCTCTTTGCCGCCCTTGTGAATCGAGTCGTAGACTTTCATGTTGTATTTGTCGGCAATGCCCATGGCTTCCAGCGTGTAGTAGAGCTTCGCTGTGGGCTTCCAGATATCGCGGAACACCATCGGCACCATTTTGTAGTCGACGTCCTTCGGTTTCGACTTCAGCCACTTTTCCAGCGCGGGTTCGAATTCCGCGCAGTGCGGGCACGCATAGGAAAAGAATTCGATGACCTCGATTTTCTTGCCGGTCTCGGGCTGCTGCGGCGGCGTGATGAGCTTGTAGTCCTTATCGGCAACCGCTTGCGCGGACGCCAGCGGCAGCCACGACGCTGCAAGCAGTAAACCTACGAACGCGAAACTCAATGTTCTAGCAGTCATCTCAATTTCGTCCTCTGTTGTCAGTGCTTCGCCGGTGTCAGTGCTTCGCTGGTGTTGTCAGTGCCTCGCCGGCGACTCGTTGACCTTGATCAGCGTGCCGCCGATTTTGTTTTCTTTAAGTGCCGCGCGTGCCTCATCGAGATCTTGCGCGTTACTGAACGGCCCGAGCCTCACTCGATGCCAGATGCTCGCATCGGGCAAGGTCGCGGTTTGTATCTGCGCTTCCAATCCGGCAAGTGCCAAACGCGCTTTCAGATTGTCTGCATCCGAAGGTTTCTGAAACGCCCCGGCTTGCAGGTAGTACACCACTCGCGCAGTGGACCCCTGCGCCTTGTCCTGGTTCAATTCCTTACCGGTTACCGCTTCTTCGCCCGGCAAAATTTTGTAGAAGTCAAAACGCGCCTTCGACTCATTCGGTTTACCTGGAGCGACCGGCGCGGCGCTCGGTGCCGATGCAGCGCGATCGGGTTTGCCGGCCTCGAACTTTGGAATTCCTTTTTGCGGCGTCGTGTCGGGCTTGCTGGGCGTGTCGGTTGCCTGGTTGCGCGCGGTGAATGGCTTCGCGGTGCGATTTAGATACAGCGCAAGTCCCAATGCCAGACATAGCCCGAGCAGCACGCCCATGAAGACGCCAAGCATCATGGGATGGGTGCTTTTCCCCTGCGAGTGTGCGCCCGCGGTTGCGCGAATCCGGTTCATCGTGCGGCTACGCGCGGCGGGCTCATGTGGTTTCGCATCAGGTCCTGGTTGCAGTGGCGCAGATCACATCTTAGCCGGCGCGCTGACGCCGAGCAGCCGCAATCCGCTTTTCAGTACCTGCCGTATCGCGACGATCAAGGTCAGGCGTGCCAGTTTGAGTTGCTCCTCGGGCACTAGAAAGTGGCTGGAATTGTAGTAGCTGTGAAATGCGCCGGCCAGATCCTTCAGATAAAAGGCGATCGTGTGCGGCGCGAGATCGCGCGCCGCGTCCTCGATGACCGCAGGAAAATCGATCAGCTGGCGAAGCAGCTGCAGCTCTTGCTCGGAGTCGAGCGCGGCGAGATCGTCGGCAGGAAGTTGTGCTTCGTCCTCGCCCCATTGCTCCAGTACGCTGCAGATCCGCGCGTGCGCATATTGAATGTAGTACACCGGGTTGTCATTGCTCTGCGATTTCGCCAGATCCAGATCGAAATCCAGATGCTGATCGCTCTTGCGCATGACATAGAAGAAGCGCGCGGCATCATTGCCCACTTCTTCGCGAAGCTGACGCAAAGTTACGAACTCGCCCGAGCGCGTCGACATGGAAGCTTTCTTGCCGTCTCGATAGAGGATGGCGAACTGCACGAGCGCGACGGTTAGTTTTTCGGAATCGATACCCATCGCGCTGAGCGCGCCTTTCACACGCGCGACGTAACCGTGATGATCCGCGCCCAGCACGTTGATCAGACGGTCGAAGCCGCGCTCGACTTTGTCCAGGTGATAAGCGATGTCCGACGCGAAGTACGTGTACTGGCCGTTCTCGCGCTGGACGACCCGATCCTTTTCATCGCCGAAGCTACTCGAGCGGAACCATCTTGCGCCGTCTTGCGAATAGATCTGGTCGGCTTGCGCCAGCTTTTCGATCGCGCGCTGCACCTGTCCGCCGTCGAACAACGACTTCTCGGAAAACCAGCGATCGAACGAGACATTGAACTCGCTCAAATCTTCGCCGCAATCCGCCAGCTGCTCGGTCAACGCGAATTCGTGGATCGATGCGTAATCATCGCCGAGCAATCGTTTGGCGTTGGCGATCAGCGCATCCAGACTGCCTTCGGCGTCAGCTTCATTCGACGGTACGCCTGCAAACACTTCGTCGGCGATGCGCACGTAGCGCGCACCCTGCTCCGCCAGAATCCCACGCGCCATGTCGCGCACGTAATCGCCTTGATAAGCATTTGGCGGAAATGCGATCTCAACGTCATGCATCTCGAGATATCGCAACCACGTGGACAACGCCAGGATATCCATCTGGCGGCCGGCGTCGTTCACGTAGTATTCGCGCGTCACCGCAAAACCGGCAAATTCCAGGACATTGGCAAGGCTCGCACCGAACGCCGCACCGCGGCCGTGACCGACGTGCAGCGGCCCGGTGGGATTCGCGGAGACGAACTCGAGATTGATCTTCTGGTTTTTGCCGAGCTCGACGCTGCCGTAGGCGTCGGCACGCTTCACGACATCTATCGCGACCTGCTGTTTGGACGCGTTCGTCAGAAAAAGATTGATGAAGCCGGCGCCCGCGATTTCAGCTTTGGCGAGCAACGCGGAGCTCGGCAGCGCGCTCAACACCGCTTGCGCGATCTCGCGTGGATTGCGCTTGAGCGGCTTGGCCAGCTGCAATGCGATGCTGCATGCGTAATCGCCGTGTCCGGCTTGTTTCGGACGCTCCAGGACGACTGCGATTTCAGTATCGCCGGGCAGCGCGTCTGCGACCGCGGTGGCAAGCAGTTGCGTGAGCGAGGCGCGCAGGTCGATGGGCACAGCAGAGGCAGTCATGAGCGGCATTCTGGATGGGATCGGGGATTATACCGAGTCCCTTGCGCCAGGCCGGTCACAGGTCCAGCGGATCGATGTCCAGCGCCCAGCGCACTTTGCTGGAATCTGCCGTGGACAACTGCGGCTCCCAGTCGTCAAGAAAGCGCTGTAGATCCTCTCTTGCTGCGCTTTGCACCAGCAGATGGCCGCGTTCGCGTCCGGCAACGCGTGCGATCGGCGCCGGCACCGGCTCATACACTTCGACCTTCGATACGATCCGGCGAGCAGCCTGCGCAGCCTGCCCCAGAAAGCGATCGACGACATCGCGATCCTTCGCTTCTGCACGCAGCAACGCTTGATACGCGAACGGCGGAAACCCGGCTTCGCGACGTTCGGCCAGCGCAGTTTCGGCGAACGATGCATAGTCCTGCCGGCGCACTGCTTCGTAGAGTGGATGATCGGGAAAGTTGGTTTGGATGAGAACTTCGCCGGGCACCGTTCCGCGACCCGCGCGGCCGGCTACCTGCGTGAGCTGGGCGAACAGCTTTTCCGCCGCGCGAAAATCCGTGCTGTACAAAGCTGCGTCGGCATTCACCACGCCGACCAGCGTCATGCGCGGAAAGTCGTGGCCTTTCGCAAGCATCTGCGTGCCGACCAGAATATCGACATCGTGCTCGTGGACGCGCTGACGCATCTGCTCGAATGCATCTTTCCGGCGTACCGAATCGCGATCGACACGCAGAACACGTGCTTGCGGAAACGCTTCGGCCAGCACGTTCTCGAGCCGCTGCGTGCCGTGTCCCGCCGGTGACAGATCCTGGTTGCCGCAACTGGGACAAGCGTGCGGCACCGGTTCCTGATGACCGCAATAGTGGCAGCGCAGACTTACCTTCTGGACATGCAACACTAGACGCGCCGAGCAGCGTGTGCATTTCGCGCTCCAGCCGCAAGAGAAACACAACAGCGCAGGCGCAAATCCGCGGCGATTGACGAACAGCAGGCTTTGCTCTTCTCGGCTCAACCGCTGGCGCAGCGCTTCTATTAACGTCTGCGACAAACCTTCGCGCAGCTTCTGCTTGCGTGTATCGACGCAGCGAATCAGCGGCAGTTGCGAGTTTGCGCGCGAGGGCAACTGCGCGAGGCGATAGCGGCCGGCGACTGCGTTCGAATAGGTTTCCAATGACGGCGTCGCCGATCCCAGTACGATCGGAACGCCGCGGTGTTTGGCGCGCAGCACGGCGAGATCGCGCGCGGAATAGCGCAGTCCGTCCTGCTGCTTGAGCGACGCATCGTGTTCTTCGTCGACCACGATGAGACCGAGATTCGGCATCGGCGTGAACACGGATAGACGCGTGCCGATCACGATGCGCGCTTCGCCCGATTCCGCGGCGCGCCAGCGGCGCAGGCGCTCGGCCTCTGACACGTTGCTGTGCAAGCTCACCAACGACAAACCCGCAAAGCGCGCGGCGAACGTCGCTTCGAGTTGCGGCGTCAGATTGATTTCCGGGACGATGACGAGCGCCTGCCGGTCCAAGGTCAGCAGCCGATCGATCAGATGCAGATAGACTTCGGTTTTGCCGCTCCCAGTTACGCCGAGCAAAAGCCAAGCGGCGAAACGATCCAGAGTGTCACCGATCGCGCCGACGGCCGCGCGTTGATCCAGCGTCAAGATCGGACCGGATGACGATACGTGCGCCGCGGGAAGCGCACCGGACGAAATCTCGGGAATCACCCAGCCCTGAGCGACCAGTTCCTTCAGTGCGCGCCCGGCGGTCCCCGACAGTGACCGCAATTCCGCCGGCTCGCGTGCCCCGTGGGCACGCAGGTGATCCAGCACGCGCCGACGCGCGACGGCGCGTGACGGCAGCATGGCCCAATCCGCCGCGAGCGCAGCGTCGGACAAACACAAGCGCGCGGCCGGTTCGCGCGGTGCGCGCGCGCGCCGCAGCGGCTGCGGCAGCACGTTCATGATGACTTGCCCCAAAGGGTGCCGGTAATAGCGGCTGGCGAAGCGGGTCAGCTGCATCACATCTGCGGGCAACGACGGCTCTTGTTGAAACACCTGTGCAACCGCCTTGATGCGCGATAGCGCAACTTGCGGCTCGCCACCGACCTCGACGATCACGCCGGCACGTTGCCCGCGCCCGAACGGCACCAGCACACGAGCGCCGATGAGACCGGGCGTGCCGCCATCCAGCTGATAATCGAACAGAGTGTTTAAAGGGACGTCGAGCGCGACGCGGACGAAAGTCATCGGCGCGGGAAATCTGCTTAGGAAATCAAGTCGCGTGGTAAGGCGGACTCAGCTCGTGGACAGCGTCCACCAGGGCAGCCACATTTTCCGGCGGCGTGTACTGCGACACGCCATGGCCGAGATTGAACACGTGCCCCGCACCGGCGCCGTAGCTGGACAACACCTTAGCGGCTTCAGAGCGGATCGCGTCCGGGTTAGAAAACAGTACGCCCGGATCGAGATTGCCCTGCAGAGCAACTTTGTCCCCAACACGCGCACGCGCAGCGCCGATGTCGATCGTCCAATCCAGTCCAACCGCGTCCGCACCGATGTCGGCGATCTTCTCCAGCCACAAACCGCCGCCTTTGGTGAAGACGATGCGCGGGATGATCTGGCCCGCGTGACTGCGATGCAAACCGGCAACGACCTTGCGCAGATACGCCAGCGAGAATTCTTCGTAGGCCGCGCTCGACAGCGCGCCGCCCCACGTGTCGAACACCATCACCGCTTGCGCACCGCTCTCGATTTGCGCATTTAGATAAACCGTCACCGCCCGCGCATTGAGCTCGAGAACTCGATGCAGCAAGTCTGGCCGGCCGTACAACATGCGTTTGATCTCGATGAAATCCGAGCTGCCGCGGCCTTCGACCATATAGCAGGCGAGCGTGAATGGACTGCCCGCGAATCCGATCAGGGGCACCGAGTTGTTGAGCGATCGCCGAATCTGCGAGACCGCATCCATGACGTAGCGCAGGTGATCCCACGGGTCGGGCACGGTGAGATCGCGCACTTCCCATTCTTCGCGCAACGGACGCTCGAACCGCGGGCCCTCGCCTTCAGCGAAATACAGCCCCAATCCCATCGCATCGGGAATCGTCAGGATGTCGGAGAACAGGATTGCAGCATCCAGCTCAAAGCGCGCCAACGGTTGCAACGTGACCTCTGTCGCAAGATTGGGATTGCGGCACAACGCCAGGAAATTGCCCGCACGCGCTCGCGTCTGGTTGTACTCCGGGAGATAGCGGCCTGCCTGCCGCATGATCCAGATCGGCGTATGCGGTGTCGGCTCGCGGAGTAGCGCGCGTAAAAACGTATCGTTGTCGGGGCGGGACAATTGTTTTCGCTAGGGGCTAGGGGCTAGGGGCTAGGGGCTAGGGGCTAGAGATTAGCATCCCAGGACTCGCGACATGCAATACCGCGAGCCCATTCAAGTTTAGCCTGTGCTGCGAAATCGGGGTTAGCACGAGCTAGCCGCATTCGCTGCTGCAAATGATCTGGAACGCTCCCGGAGGCAGAACTTGCGCGCGCCGACGAGAACCCTGAGGATCGAACGCGCGCCCCGATGGCGGGCGGCGCGCTTAGCGAGGCAGCTCTGACGTGCCCATCAAAAATTCGTCTACCGAACGCGCGCACTGGCGGCCTTCGCGAATCGCCCACACCACCAGAGACTGGCCGCGGCGCATATCGCCTGCGGTGAATACCTTTGGTAGAGACGTACGGTAGCAGCCCTCGCCCTCGGTCGTTGCCTTCACGTTACCGCGCTGATCGTAGGCGACACCCAGTTCATCGAGTAGACCTTGATGCGCCGGACTGACGAACCCCATCGCCAGCAGCACGATGTCGGCCGGCAGCTCGAACTCGGAATCGGCGACTTCCTGCATCTTCATCTGGCCCGAAACCGAATCCTTGACCCATTGCACGCGCACGCCGATCAGGCTCTTGATTTTGCCGTTCTCGCCGCGCAATTCTTTGGTCGACACCGCCCAATCGCGATCGGCGCCTTCTTCATGCGACGACGACGTCCGCAGCTTGGCGGGCCAGTACGGCCACACCGGATTGCCTTGACCGATTTCCGGCGGGCGCGGGAGCAACTCGAACTGCGTAACGGATTTGGCGCCATGACGGTTAGATGTGCCGACGCAATCGGAGCCGGTATCGCCACCGCCGATGACGATCACGTGCTTGTCGGTCGCCCAGAGATCATCCACCCCATCGTCGCCCGCCACGCGGCGATTCTGCAGCGGCAAGAATTCCATGGCGAAGTAAATGCCATCAATCTCGCGCCCGGGAATCGGCAGATCGCGTGCATGCTCTGCACCGCCGGACAAAACCACAGCGTCGAAGTCTTCATCGAGCTGCTTGGCGGAAATGAATTCCGTTGCCGTGTTGTTCACGCCTTTCGGCAAGTCGGCTCGACTCCCCACGTGAACATTGGTGCGAAACTCGACGCCCTCCGCGCGCATCTGCTCGATACGGCGATCAATCAGGTGCTTCTCCATTTTGAAATCGGGAATGCCATAGCGCAGCAGGCCGCCGATCCGCGAGTTCTTTTCGAATAGCACGACGTCGTGACCGGCGCGCGCGAGCTGTTGTGCGCATGCCATACCGGCCGGTCCCGATCCGACCACGGCAACGCGCTTGCCGGTCTTCACCTTGGCCGGCATCGGCACCACCCAGCCCATCTCCCACGCTTTGTCGATGATGGCGTGTTCGATGGACTTGATTCCGACCGGGCTGTTGTTGATGTTCAACGTGCACGCTTCTTCGCACGGCGCCGGACATACGCGGCCGGTGAACTCGGGAAAATTATTGGTCGAATGCAGGACGTCGATCGCCGTCCGCCAGTTCTGCTTGTATACGAGGTCGTTCCAGTCTGGAATGATGTTGTTGACCGGGCAGCCGGTCATGCAAAAGGGAATGCCGCAATCCATGCAGCGCGCGCCTTGCACTTTGGCGTCTTCGTCTGCAAGCGGATGTACGAATTCGCGCCAATGCTTGACGCGCTCCGTCTTCGGATCGGTTGCCTCAGCCAGCCGCTGATATTCCAGAAATCCCGTTACTTTCCCCATCTCTTGCTCGGCCCCGGTATTGAAATGCTCGCTTGAAATTAACAACACTAGACTCAGTAGCTGCGTCGCGCGCCTGGTGGTAGACGCCCCGCAACACTACGTCATGCAGCCAGTTTGCGGCCCTTGGCAGCGAGCTCGCCCAACGCGCGCTGATACTCCTTCGGAAACACTTTGACGAACTGCGTGCGATAGCGGCTCCAGTCGTCCAGCAGAAGTCGCGCGCGCTGACTGCCGGTGTAATAGACATGCTTCTCCAGCAGCCGCCTCAGCGTGGCTTCGTCCGATTCGGCGAGATGCCAGAGCTCGCGAGGTACCTTGGCGTCCTGTTCTGCTTCGCCATACACCGGCAGCAACTCCACCATAGCGGTGTTGCAGCGCTGAGCAAACAGCCCGTCGATGTCCAACACGTAGGCGATGCCCCCTGACATGCCGGCTGCGAAGTTGCGTCCTGTGAGTCCGAGCACAGCTACCGTTCCGCCGGTCATGTATTCGCAACCGTGGTCGCCGACGCCTTCGACAACCGTGTGTGCGCCGGAATTGCGGACCGCGAAGCGCTCGCCTGCAACGCCACGAAAATACGCTTCGCCCGCGATCGCGCCATACAGCACCACATTGCCGGTGATGATGTTCTCGGTCGGCTCGCCACGAAACTGTGGCGAGGGCTGCACGGTGATACGCCCGCCGCACATGCTCTTGCCGCAATAATCATTGGTCTCGCCGACCAGATCGAGCGTGATGCCCTTAGCGAGGAATGCGCCGAAGCTTTGCCCGGCAGATCCAGCCAGACGAACATGAATCGTGTCGTCCGGCAGACCGGCGTGCCCATAGCGCTTTGCCACCTCGTACGAAAGCATGGTGCCGACCGTGCGATTGATATTGCGGATCGGCGTTTCGATACTGACCTTTTCTTTGCGCTCGAGCGCCGGCTGTGCCGCGGCGATCAACTTGTGATCGAGCGCGCGGACCAGGCCATGATCCTGATCTTCGCAGTGGAACCTGGCGACTTCCGCACCCACCTTGGGCTGATAAAAGATCTTGCTGAAGTCCAGCCCGCGCGCTTTCCAGTGCTCGATACCGTTTTTCATGTCGAGCAAATCGGCGCGGCCGATCAAATCCTGCAAGCGCCGAATGCCGAGCTGTGCCATCAGTTCGCGAACTTCTTCTGCGATGAAGAAGAAAAAATTGATGACGTGTTCAGGCTGGCCGACGAATTTCCTGCGCAACACCGGATCCTGCGTCGCTACACCGACCGGGCAGGTGTTGAGGTGGCACTTGCGCATCATGATGCAGCCGGCTACAACCAGCGGCGCGGTGGCGAAACCGAATTCGTCAGCACCGAGCATTGCGCCGACGATTACGTCGCGGCCGGTTTTCATCTGACCGTCGACTTGCACAGCGATACGGCCGCGCAAGCGATTGAGCACGAGCGTCTGTTGCGTTTCGGCGAGCCCGAGCTCCCACGGCGTGCCTGCGTGTTTGATCGACGACCACGGCGACGCGCCGGTGCCGCCGTCATGTCCCGCAATCGTCACATGATCGGACTTGGCTTTCGCGACGCCGGCCGCGACCGTACCCACACCGATTTCGGACACCAGCTTCACACTGACCGATGCGGTCGGATTCGCATTCTTCAGATCGTGGATGAGCTGTGCGATGTCTTCGATGGAATAAATGTCGTGATGCGGCGGCGGCGAAATCAGCTCGACACCCGGCGTCGAGTAGCGCAACTCGGCGATGTATTCGGAGACCTTGCGGCCGGGCAGTTGACCGCCTTCCCCCGGCTTCGCGCCTTGCGAAATCTTGATCTGGATCTGTTCCGCCGACGCCAGATATTCGGCAGTGACGCCGAAGCGGCCAGATGCGACCTGCTTGATCTTCGACTTCAGCGAGTCGCCTTCTTTCAGCTCGATGTCGCGCTCGATACGATCGCGGCCGAGGCGGGAAGCCAGCGTTTCTCCCGCTTCGATCGGCGCAAACCGGCGGTAGTCTTCGCCGCCTTCTCCGGTATTCGATTTGCCGCCGATGCGATTCATTGCGACAGCGAGTGTAGTGTGCGCTTCGGTGGAGATCGAGCCGAGTGACATCGCGCCGGTCGCAAAGCGCCGCACGATATCTTTGGCAGGCTCTACTTCCTGGATCGGAATCGCGTTGCACTGATCGAACTTGAACTCGAATAGCCCGCGCAACGTCATGTGGCGCTTCGACTGATCGTTGATGATGTGTGCGTATTCTTTGTATGTCGAATAGCTGTTGTTGCGCGCCGAATGCTGCAGCTTCGCAATCGCATCCGGCGTCCACATGTGTTCTTCGCCGCGTACCCGAAAGGCATATTCGCCGCCGGCCTCGAGACTGCCGCTCAGGACCGGATCGTTGCTGAACGCTGCGGTATGGTGGCGAATGGCCTCTTCGGCGATCTCGAAGATACCGATGCCTTCGATGTTGGTTGTCGTGCCCGCGAAGTATTTGTCCACGACGCATTTAGACAGACCCACGACTTCGAAGATCTGCGCGCCGGTGTACGACATGTAGGTCGAGATGCCCATCTTGGACATCACTTTGCGCAGCCCTTTGCCGACCGCCTTGGTGAAGTTCTTACAGGCTTTCTTCTGATCGACGTCGCTGAGCTGTCCGTTCTTGGACAGGTCGATCAGCGTTTCCAGCGCGAGGTACGGATGGACCGCTTCAGCACCGTATCCGCCGAGGAGCGCGAAGTGATGAACTTCGCGCGCCGAACCGGTCTCGACTACCAGGCCGGTGCTGGTACGCAGCCCCCGGTTCACCAGGTGCTGGTGAATCGCCGACAACGCCAGCAGCGCCGGAATCGCGAACTGTTCGCGGCTCATTTTGCGGTCGGACAAGATCAAAATCGTAAAGCCGCGGCGAACCGCGTCCTCCGCCTGTGCGCACAGGTTGGCGATGCGCGCCTCGATCGCCTGCTTGCCCCACGCGACCGGGTAGATGATGTCGAGCTCGCACGACTTGAATTTGCCGTGCGTGTAGTAATCGATGTTGCGTATCGTCTCCATCTGATCGAAATCGAGCACCGGTTGGCTGACTTCGAGACGCAGCGGCGGATTCACCTCGTCGATGCCGAGCAGATTCGGCTTCGGCCCGATAAAGCTCACCAGGCTGGTCACCAGTTCCTCGCGGATCGGATCGATTGCGGGATTGGTTACCTGCGCAAACAGCTGGCGGAAATAGTTGTAGAGCGATTTGCTTTTGCTCGACAGCACGGCAAGCGGCGAGTCGTTACCCATCGAGCCGATCGGCTCTTCGCCATTCACAGCAATGGGCGAGAGGATGAACTTGATGTCCTCCTGCGTGTAGCCGAACGCCTGCTGGCGATCGAGCAACGCATCGCGCGACGGCGTGCGCCGTTCGGTCGGCTCCGGCAGGTCATCGAGCTTGATGCGGATGCGCTCGATCCAGTTGCGATAGGGCTTGGCGCTCGCCAAGTCGTCTTTCAGCTCGCGGTCGTCGATGATGCGTCCGGCCTCGAGATCGACGAGAAACATCTTGCCCGGCTGCAGCCGCCACTTCTTCACGATGCGCTCGTCGGCAATCGGCAGCACCCCGGTTTCGGATGCCATCACCACCAGATCGTCATCGGTCACGATGTAGCGAGCCGGCCGCAAACCATTGCGATCGAGCGTAGCCCCGATCTGGCGTCCATCGGTGAACGCCATTGCCGCGGGTCCGTCCCACGGTTCCATCATCGCGGCGTGATATTCATAGAACGCACGGCGGCTCGGATCCATCATCGTGTGCGCTTCCCACGCTTCGGGAATCAGCATCATCATCGCGTGCGCAATCGAGTAGCCGCTCATCATGAGCAACTCGAGCGCGTTGTCGAACGAGGCGGAGTCGGACTGGCCGTCATAGATCAGCGGCCAAAGCTTGTCGAGATCCTTGCCCAGCACCGGGCTCGAGATCGCGCCCTGTCGCGCGCGAATCCAATTGACGTTGCCGCGCAGCGTGTTGATCTCACCGTTGTGAGCGATCAGGCGAAATGGATGCGCCAGATCCCACGCCGGGAATGTATTGGTAGAAAAGCGTTGATGCACCAGCGCCAGTGCCGAGGCGATGCGCGGATCCTGCAGGTCTTTGTAGTAAGAGCCGACCTGCGCCGCGAGCAACATCCCCTTGTAGACGATGGTGCGTGCCGACATCGACGGCACGTAGAATTCCTGGCCATGCGCGAGCTTGAGAGCCTGGATGGCGTGGCCGGAAGATTTGCGAATCACGTAGAGCTTGCGCTCCAGCGCATCGGTGTCGGCGGTTTGCTCGCCAATGCCGATGAAGACTTGCCGGATCACCGGCTCGATCTGCCTGACCGATTCGCCTAAGCCTGAATTGTCGCGAGGCACATCGCGCCAGCCGAGTACGGTCTGGCCTTCGTCCTGAATCGCCCGTTCGATCTCGTACTCACAGGCGAGTCGCGACGCCGGCTCCTGCGGTAGAAACACCATGCCCACGCCGTACTTCCCTGCCGGCGGCAAACTCACGCCGTGCTTCGTCATTTCTTCGCGCAGCAGCTGATCGGGAATCTGGATGAGAATACCAGCGCCGTCGCCCGCCAGCGGATCGGCACCGGTGGCGCCGCGGTGGGTGAGATCGCGCAGGATCCGCAGCCCCTGCTCGATGATGGCGTGGCTCTTTACGCCCTTAATGTTCGCGATGAAGCCGACGCCACAAGCATCGTGTTCATTCGCCGGGTCGTACAGGCCCTGTCGGTCTGGCAGGCTATGGTTCACTTCGGTCACCTCCCGTCATGGCTTTCGCGATGACGCTGTTCATCGACTAGAGACAAATCGACCCCAGCTGCAAAACCGCCCGAGTTAGCCGGCCCATCTCCGTTCAATCTGACACGGGGGCCGGATCGCCAACTTTGAGGCCCGGGCAGTCGCAAGTCTGGGGGCGCAGGATTTGAGTGTACCGGCAGGTACATCCGGCTTCAACTGGATCGCGACGCGGCGCACCAGACGCGGTCCTCGAAACGAGGCAAGGAACTCGGCGAGGAAGTGGAATCTGAGAGTGAAGGAGCCCACATCACGGCAAGCGGCAGCCACCGCAAGCGCCGCAGAAATTCGATGGATGGCCAACAGCGCCGGTCCCCGAGCTTCAGTAGCCTGCGGCCGATCCGACTTAAATCAAGCCGGCGTCGCCAGCGCTTCGAGCACCTCGTCGAGGCACTGCTGGGAAAACTCCGCGGTGAAATAAGCCTTGCCGATACTCTGTAGGAGCACCAGGCGCAGGCGGCCTTGCTCGACCTTCTTATCCAATCCCATCAGCTCGCGATAGCGCGCCACGCCGAGATCGGGTGCGTTGGTCGGCAAGCCCGCCCGGCGGAACAGGTCAGTGCAGCGGCTGACGTCGCTCTCGCTGATCATTCCCAGTCGCTGCGATAGCCGAGCGGCCAGAACACTGCCGGCCGCCACCGCTTCACCATGCAGCCAGACGCCGAACCCTAATCCCGCTTCGATCGCATGGCCGAAGGTATGGCCGAGATTGAGCAGTGCTCGAACACCGGCCTCTCGCTCGTCTTCGCCGACGATCTGCGCCTTGAGCTCACACGAGCGCTGCACAGCGTAGGTCAGCGCGGTACGGTCGCGACGCATGAGCGATCCGATGTTGGTCTCGAGCCATGCAAAGAACGCAGCGTCGACGATCAGCCCGTACTTGATGACTTCTGCCAAGCCGGCCGACAGCTCGCGATCGGACAAGGTGCTTAACGTATCGATGTCGGCCAGCACGACGCTGGGCTGATAGAACGCGCCGATCAGATTCTTTCCCACTGGATGGTTGATGCCGGTTTTGCCGCCGACCGACGAATCGACCTGTGCGAGCAAGGTCGTGGGCACCTGGATAAACGGCACACCGCGCAGGTACGTCGCCGCGGCGAACCCGGCGAGATCGCCGATGACACCGCCGCCCAACGCGAGGATTGTCGTTTTGCGCTCGCACCGATGCGCCAGCAGTTGATCGTAAATAGTATTGAGCGTTTCCCAGTTCTTATGCTGCTCACCGTCCGGGACGACGATGCGCACGATCGCCACGCCGTGCGCCGAAAGCGCATTGGTCAAGGTTGTCAGATACAAGCCGCCGACCGTGGGATTCGTCACGATCGCAATCTGCTTCTGCGGCAGATGCGCAAGCAACAACTCGGGCTGGTTCAGCAAACCGGCGCCGATGTGAATGGGATAGCTGCGCGACTGCAGCGGTACCTGAACGGTCTGCATAACGGTGTCAGATTTGCGGCGGAGAGGCCGGAGCCGCTGCGCGATCGTTCAGCTCCAGCAACCGCTGCTCTAATTTGGCGACGAGGCTCTTTAGGCTTTGCGCACCGGTATCGACGATGACGTGCGCAACGTCGGTGTACAGCGGATCGCGCTGTGCGTACAGCTCGAACAGTCGCGCGTGCGGATCGGACGTCTGCAACAGCGGACGATGACGATCGTGCCGGGTGCGGTTCCACAGCTCGGTGACCGCCGCCCGCAGATACACCACCGTGCCACGCTCCCGGAGGACTTCGCGATTGCGCGGCATCAGCACCGCACCGCCGCCGGTGGCGACAACCGCGTTCTTGACCGCGCTCAACTCATCGATCACGGTAGACTCACGGCCGCGAAAGCCGGCCTCGCCTTCCAGATCGAAGATGACCGAAATTTTGACGCCGGTTCTTTCTTCGATGACGTGATCGGAGTCGTAGAAGGTCTTGCCGAGCCGCCGCGCCAGCACTTTGCCGACCGACGTCTTGCCGGCGCCCATCATGCCAACTAGGAAAATGCT
>JBBRGM010000050.1:0-15995 GCA_038240725.1 Burkholderiales bacterium
TGCCGCGAGATCGGCGGCCGCAGCGGCCGCTGCGTACTGTCCAGCAGCGTCGGCCAGCATGTGCTGAATCGCTTGAAACTTGCCGATCGCGCGGCCGAACTGTTGACGCTCGGTCGCATAGCTCACGGCGTAGTCGATGCAACGCTCCATCGCGCCTACCATCTGCTGGGCACGCACTGCCGCGCCGAGTGTCAATAACGCGTCTCGCTCCAACGTGGGCGCACGGCGAACGTTGCTGTCATTCAAAGCGACTGCGTCGAGCACCAGCGTGTCGCGCGGTTCATTGGCGATATTGCGAAACGATTCCAGTGCGGCTGAGCCTCGCGGCAGCAGCGCGAGCCAGCCCGCGTCCGATTCATCCTGCGTACACAGCAACACATGATCTGCCTGGCCGCCCCATGGAACGCGGCGAGCGCTGCCGGACACTGTGCAACCGCGCGCCGAGCGTTGTATGCGTATCGACTCATCGCTACGGACCGGCGCGAGCGATACGCAACCTTGCAGCGGTTCGCCGCCCGCTTGCGTCCACAACATCTGCGCAAGCATGGTTTCCGCGAGCGGTACCGGCAGTGTGTAATACGCCGATCTGCGAATAACGCGCAGCGCATCGACGGCCGGCAGTCCGACGCCGCCGTGCGCTTCCGAAACCAGCGCGAGCGGCAGCCCTGCTTGTTCGACCGCATTCCAGATTTGAGCAGGCCACAAGCAACGATCTGCGTCGGCCATGCGTTCGGATGTCACGATTCCGCGGAACAAGCGATCGGCTTGCTTGAGCACGATGCTCGACAGTTCGGCTGCAACTGAGGCGTTGGGCATTGCCGGCTCGTTCATCGCATCGCCTCAGCGCAGACCGAGTCCGCGCGCGATGATGCCGCGCAGGATCTCGCGCGTGCCGCCGCGCAAGGTGAACGACGGCGCGTGCAGCAGGGTGTGCGCAAGCGTTTCTGAAAACACATCGTCGGGATCGTCGACGCTGACTTCGACCGGCAGCAGTCGGCGCGCCAGCTCGGGCAATTCGCGCTCGAACGCGGTACCGACATCTTTCACCAGCGCCGCTTCGGTATTCGGGTTCGCGCCTGCATCGAGCAGACCGGCCACCGAGGTCGACATGCGCAGCAGCGCGGCGAGATGGCTCACCAGCCGACCGATCTGCGCGGCCTGCTGCGCATCGGGATTCGCACCGATCCGCCGGATCAATTCCACGAGCAAACGATAGTCGGATAGAAAACGATCGGGACCTGACCGCTCGAACGCAAGCTCGCTGGTGACCATCGACCAGCCTTCGCCTTCATGTCCCACCATCATGTCATCGGCCACGAAGAAATCGCGAAAATAGACTTCGTTGAACTCGTGTCCGCCGGCGAGATTATGGATCGGGCGCACCGTCACACCGGGGTCGGAGAGATCACAGATGAACTGCGTGAGACCGCCGTGACGATCTTCGCCGGCATCGCCGGTGCGCGTGAGCACGATGAGGTAATGCACGCGATGCGCATTCGACGTCCATATTTTGCTGCCGTCGATAATCCAGCCGCCATCGCTCTTCACCGCGCGCGTGCGCACCGCCGCGAGATCGGAGCCCGAGTCGGGTTCGCTCATGCCGATTCCGAAATAGCATTCGCCGCGGCAGATGCGCGGCAGGATGAGCTGTTTCGCACGCGCGCTGCCGTAGCGCAGGATTTGCGGTCCGGACTGGCGGTCGGCGATCCAGTGCGCGCCGCACGGCGCGCCGGCCGCGAGCATTTCTTCGGTGATCACGAATCGCACGAGACTCGACAGATCTTGGCCGCCGAATGCGATCGGCCAAGTAACGCCGATGAATCCCGCGGCGCCCACACATTCGCTGAACGCAGGGTCGAACGTGCTCCACGACGAGCGATGCGGCGCGAAACGTTCGGCGCTGCGCTCGGCGTCGAGAAATGCGCGCGCGCGCTGACGCGCGTCGATCGCGGCGGGCGGTAGGTGCACAGCGTCGAACCGGAATGCTTGCATGGCGTTGCGTTATCCGAGTCAGCCGAACGTAGAGTTATTCCGAACGCATTGGCGGCTATGGTCGATGCGCGGCGCGCACTCGAGCTGCACGAATTGCCAAGCGACGGAAATTACCACTAAAGTCGTACAGCAAATTGCAGGTAGAAAGGCACAATAGCGATCTACCACGCTTCATCTTAAACTATCGAGACTGCGAAAGCCGGCGCGTCGCTGAACAGCGTCGGTTGCAATTTACCGCGCGTAATCGCGCCCGCGTTTTACGTCTTTTTTAAACGACGAAAACGCAACGTTTTCGCAACGGGTTTCGATCGGCGGTTCGATCGGCACGTTGCGATCGGAGATCGACACATGGCAGGCATTTTCATCAGCTACCGACGCGACGACAGTGCCGGCTACACCGGGCGCCTGGTCGATGCGATGAAAACCTGTTTCGAACCGCAGCAGATTTTTCGCGATATCGAAGCGATCGAAGCCGGCGCCGATTTCGTCGATGCGATCGATCAAGCGGTTGCCTCATGCAGCGTGCTGATCGCCGTGATCGGTCCACGCTGGCTTACGGCGACCGACGCTAAAGGCAATCGCCGATTGGACGATCTCAACGACTTCGTGCGTTTGGAAGTCGCGGCGGCGCTGTCGCGCGACATCAAAGTGATTCCGATTCTGGTCGGCGGCGCGACCATGCCGGACGTGTCGATCATGCCCGACGCATTAAAGCCGCTCGCACGCCGGCAGGCACAGGAGATCACCGATCGGCGCTGGGACTATGACGTGCGCACATTGTTCGATGCGGTTGCCAAAATGCCCGGGGTGATCAAGCGCAGGCAACCCGAGCCGGCGACAGGCACGCCGCAGCCGACAACGCCGGCTAAGCGCGGCATGTCTTGGGTAGTCAAAGCCGTCTTCGGGGCGATTGCGGTGATCGGTGCGTTGATGGTTATCGGGGCAATCGAGCAAGCCGACCAGCGCAACAACATCTCGCTCTCCGCGCCGCCGGCAATGCCGACGCAGACGATGTCGCGAAACGACGCGCCGGCCAGCGTTCCCACAAATGTAGTTCCCGAACGTCAACTCGAAGCGGCGCCCGCGTCTCTGCCCACGCAACCGACCTTCGCGCCGGGAACGACGATGGCGTCTCGCGGTCCGATCACCTTGACCGGGAACTGGCGCACGCCGGATGGCGACGCGTTCTATATCGAGCAATCCGGCGCGACGCTCGCAGTACTCGCCGCCGACGCCAACTCGCAGCAAGAGTTCATGGGCCAGGGTGCGATTCGCGGTCAGCAAGTCGAGCTGACTCTGCGTCATCTGCAGTCCGGCGCGATGGTTTCGATGTTGATGAATGTTTCCCCGGACGGTCGCCGCATGGTCGGTATGGCGCGCGAGCACGTCACGGGGTCTTCGCAAAACCTGATGCTGACGCGCGAATGACGCATTTCAGCAAAAAGAGAGGAGTAATAGCACTTGAAATGGCTAAGAGGTGGATCGACAAACAAGCATATTGCCGGGCACCGGGAGTGGTACAGTGAGACCATGACGCCTCATCCCCCATCCGCACTGCACGTACATTCCGCAATTACCAATTTGATGCGCTGGGAGCGCGACGCCGATCCTTCGTTGCGCTGTCAGCTCGTCTACGATCCCAACCGCCCGACTTACACTGTGTGGGCCCGCGGCCCGCTGCGTGAATCCGTGGGCGCTGCGCTTGCAAGCGAGCTCGGCCGGCCGTTTGCGCAGTCCGAGGATTACTGGACCTTGGAACTCTCGGAAGCCGAGACGCTGCTCAAGACAGCCATCGCCTGATTTCGTCGTTCTGATTCGTGCGTGTGCGCCAGCGTACACGCACGACTGCAGTCAGGTTAGGTCCGTACTTCTCCAACTAGCGCAACAAACGGCCGGGCAAGCGCCCGGTGTGCTCGTCATCGCGCAAAATTTCCTGTCCGGCTAGCAGCGTGTGGCGATAGCCTTGCGCGCGCTGCACGAGGCGCCGTCCGCCGGCAGGCAGATCGTAGACCACTTGCGGCGCGCGCAGACGCAACGAATCGAAATCGATGACGCTGATGTCGGCGCGATAGCCCGGCGCGAGCACGCCGCGATCGTTGAGCCCGTACGCGGCCGCGGTATCGCGCGTCTGCTTGCGCACGAGAAATTCCAGCGGCAGCCGTGCACCGCGTGCGCGATCTCGGCTCCAGTGCGTCAGCAGAAAAGTCGGCGAGCTCGCATCGCAGATCAAACCCACGTGCGCGCCGCCATCGGCAACACCCATCACCGTCGCATCATCGATCAGCATCTCGCGCACCACTTCGAGATTGCCGGCGCTGTAGTTCTCGAACGGATGCAGCAGAATCTGCTTGCCGTTTTGCGACATCATCAGCTCGAGCAACAACGGCTATGGATCGGCGCCCGTCGCAGCCGCCTTTGCGCCGACGCTGTTGGCCGGATCCGGTTCGTAGTCGAGCGTTTCGTCCAGCACGTAGATTTTCGGAATCAGCGTTGCGATCCACCGCGTGTGCGCATCGTCGGGACGTAGACTAACCAGCGCATGGCGCAGCGATGGGTCTTGGCGCAAACGCTCCAGCCGCTGCGCGGGCGACAAATCATTCATCGCAATCCACGCGGGATTCGTCATGAACGGATGCACGCTCGTTTCCAGACCCATCAGCACACCGATCGGACGGCACCCCACCTGCGCGTTCGCTGCCATCCCACCTTTGCGCGCCGCGCGTACGTGCTCGAGCGTTTCGCGCCACAAGTCCGGATACTGGTCGACTTGCACGAGCAGACACGACAGCGGGCGTCCCGCGATCTGCGCCGCAGCTTGCAGCGTTTCGAATTCGCCGGGCCCAAAATCCGAATTCACTTCGAGCACACCGCGCCCTGCCCGCTTCATCGCCAGCGCCAATCCGAACAATTCCGGTTCGTGCGCAGACAAGCTCGGCGTCGGCCTGCCGTCTTTGGCACGATGCTTGGTCGTGCGCGACGTGGTGAAACCGAGCGCGCCCGCTCGCAGCGCTTCTTCCAGCAGCACGCCCATGCGATCGATCTCGGCTTGCGTCGGCACTTCGGCATGGTCGGCGCCGCGCTCGCCCATCACGTAGAACCGCAGTGGTCCATGCGGCACTTGCGCGCCGATATCGATTGCCTTCGGCGCGGCCGCGAGCGCATCCAGATATTCCGGGAACGACTCCCAATTGAACTTGACACCTTCGGACAGCACGGTGCCGGGAATATCTTCGACGCCTTCCATCAAGTTGATCAAATAACCCGACGCACCTTTGCGCACCGGCGCGAACCCGACACCGCAATTGCCGAACACCGCGGTGGTGACGCCATGCCACGAAGACGGCGTCAAGTATGGATCCCAGGTCGCCTGGCCGTCGTAATGCGTGTGAATATCGACGAAGCCGGGCGTCACCAGCAGCCCGGTTGCATCGATCTCGCGGCGCCCGCGGTCGAGCCCGGCGCCGACCATCGTGATCGATTCTGCGTCGACTGCCACATCCGCAATGCGGCCTGGACTGCCGGTGCCGTCGATTACGGTACCGCCTCGAATGACGAGATCGTGCATAGCTTTGTTCCCGTTGTTTGGTATAGGACGCGTTGATCGTAGTAAGCCGCGTTTTGTGTGGACCCGGCGTTGCTATCACGGCGGGCGAATGCCCGCAGAGTAAATCAATGCGCGCCAGTCTGCTGTACAGCGATTGCGCAGGACAAACTTACCGACGGCTTTCGCCCTGATTTCATCCACAGCAGTTTTTGCACGCGCGCACGCCGAACTTACATCGCCCGGCATGCAATTACGATCGATACCGTGCACGACACCGGCGCGCAGCTCGATTCCACCTGAGCAACACGGGGTTGCGTGCGCGAACAACCGCAGTCGCTACAACACGTTGCAAGGCAACGAAAACCCCGACAGCGTGTGCGCAATGCGCCGACCATACTCGCGAAGGCGACGCGGCGGCGATGGCATGGCGATTGCCGTGTAGCGCCTGACCTGCGCGACGTAAACTCCAAACGCGACGACTCATGAAACAGCTCACATCTATTTTCGCGGCCTGTACAGTTTCGCTGGCAGCACTGTGTTCCGTTCACGCAGCGGAGGATTTAGTCAAAGCCTCGCAGGACGATGCACAGTGGCTGATGCCCGCTAAAAATTATGCGAGCACGCGCTTCAGCGGCTTGAATCAGATCAAAACCGGCAACGTAAAGAACCTGCAAGTAGCGTGGACCTTCTCTACCGGCGTGCTGCGCGGACACGAAGCCGCACCGCTGGTGGTCGGCGATACCTTGTACGTGGTGACGCCGTTTCCTAATCTTCTCTACGCGCTGGATCTCAAACAGGCCGGCGCCCTGAAGTGGACGTACAACCCGAAGGCGGCGCGCGCCGCGCAAGGCGTTGCGTGCTGCGACGTGGTGAATCGCGGGGCTGCGTACTCCGACGGCAAGATCATTTTCAACACGCTCGACAATCACACGGTCGCAGTCGACGCAAAAACCGGCAAGGAAGTCTGGAACACCCAGCTCGGCGACATCTCGCGCGGCGAAACCATCACGATGGCGCCGCTGGTCGTGAAGGACAAAGTGCTGGTCGGCAACAGCGGCGGCGAGATGGGCGTGCGCGGCTGGTTGACGGCGCTGGATGTGCAAACCGGCAAGATCGCGTGGCGCGCGTTCAGCACCGGGCCGGACAAAGACGTGCTGATCGGCGAAGACTTCAAGGCGCCGTATGTGCAAGGCAAGGATCTCGGCGTGAAAACATGGCCGGCCGATGCCTGGAAGACCGGCGGCGGAACGGCGTGGGGCTGGGTCTCCTACGATCCCGTCGCGGATTTGATTTACTACGGCACCAGCAATCCGAGTCCCTGGAACGCCAACCAGCGCGAAGGCGATAACCGCTGGACCACGGCGATCTTCGCGCGGAAGCCGGAGACCGGCATGGCGAAGTGGGCGTATCAATACAACCCGCATGATCTGTACGACTACGACGCCGTCAATGAAAACGTCCTCCTCGATCTCACCATCGAGAACAAAAGCAGACGCGTGCTTGCGCACGCGGATCGCAACGGCTTCATGTATATCCTCGATCGTCTGACTGGCGAGATCGTTTCCGCGGAACCGTATGCGCCGGTAAACGTGATCACGCGCATCGACAAGACCAACGGCCGGCCGGTGATGGTCGAGAACAAACACACCGACCTCAACAAGACGATCGAGAACATTTGTCCCGCTGCGTCTGGGGGCAAAGACTGGCAGCCGATGGCGTTTTCGCCGCAGACCAATCTGCTCTACGTGCCGCACAATAATCTGTGCATGGACATGGAAGCGGTGCCGGTCGGCTATGTCGCCGGTACGCCGTTCGTGGGCGCGAAGGTTTCCATGAAGGCGGGTCCTGGCGGGCACCGCGGCGCGTTCACCGCGTGGGATCCGGTGCTGAATAAACGAGTCTGGTCGATCGAAGAAAAATTTCCGGTGTGGAGCGGCGCGCTGGTGACGGCAGGCGACGTGGCGTTTTACGGCACGATGGATCGCTGGATCAAAGCGGTCGACGCGAAGAGCGGCAAGGCGCTGTGGAAATTCCGCATGGGCTCCGGCGTCATCGGCCAGCCGATCACTTACCGCGGTCCCGATAACAAACAGTACGTCGCCGTACTGACCGGACCCGGCGGCTGGGCCGGTGCAGTGGTTGCGGGCAATCTCGACAAGAAAGTTCCGTACGGCGCGCTCGGTTTCGTCAACGCCATGACCGATCTCGGCGACTACACCGCACAGGGCGGCATGCTGTACGTGTTCGCATTGCCCGATGATGTTGCCGGCGCAGCACCACCGCCGTCCGGCAAATCGCAATAGCGCTAGGGACGCACTCGATCATGCACAGGCTCTGGCTGAAATCGATTGTCGGATGCTGGATCGCCACGATCGCGTGCACATCGCCGGCGCAAGATTCCAGTCGCCAGGAAAAGAAAACCAACGCCGCGACCGAGCAGTTGCTGACTGTGCCGATCGGTGGTTACGTGATCGGCGGTCACGCCGGTCCGATTCTGAAAAATCCATACGAAGGCGACAAGCAGGCGATTGCGCAGGGACGTTCGCTGTTCGATGCGATGAACTGCAGCGGCTGTCACGCGCCGCTGGGCGGCGGCGGCATGGGGCCGCCGCTGAGCGATGACGACTGGATTTACGGCGGCGAGCCGGGAAACATTTATCTCTCCGTTCTGCAAGGCCGGCCCAACGGCATGCCGGCATTTCAGAATCTCGGCAGCGAAGTCATCTGGAAGCTGGTTTCCTATATACGCACATTGAACCAGCACGCACGTTGAGCCGACACGCTCGTCAATTCAGGAGGCGTACATGAATGTGCAGCACAAAGCGGCGGCTCTCGCGTTTGCGACGTCCGTGGGTATCTTCGCGGCCGGCGGCGCATTCGCCGACAACGAAACCAGCAACCGCAACGCCTGCAAAGGTCTGCCGACACATGAGCAGCTCAAGACAGCGCTCGTCAATGCGGTGAAGCTGGAGACGAGCGGACTCGACATGGAAGAGTGGGCGACGATCGTCAGCCGCGACGGCATCGTCTGCGCGGTCGCTTTTTCGGGAGCCGATCGGCAATCCCAATGGCCCGGCAGCCGCGTCATCTCGGCGCAGAAAGCCAACACCGCGAACAGCTTTTCGCTGCCCTCGCCGGCGCAAAGCGGCGATCAGCCGCAGGGCCTCGCGCTTGCCACCGCTAATCTTTACTCCGGCGCGCAGCCCGGCGGATTTCTCTATGGGCTGCAATTCAGTAATCCGGTCGATCCTGACGTCGCCTATCGCGGTGAGCCTGAACGCTACGGTCAGGCAAACGATCCGATGGTCGGGCGGCGCATCGGCGGCGTCAACGTGTTCGGCGGCGGCCTCGCGCTCTACAGCGAGGAGCACAAAGTCGTCGGCGCGCTCGGCGCCAGCGGCGATACATCGTGTGCCGACCACATGATCGCGTGGCGCATCCGCAATACGCTCAAGCTCGATCATCTGCACGCGGTGAAGGGCGTATCCGGCGACCCGGAACGTCCCGACAACATCGTCTTCGATATCGCCAACGGGCAGAGCGCGAGCGGCTATGGGCATCCGAAATGTCCGAATCTCGGCGATGCAGCGTCACTGCCCGCCGTGCGTCCCTAGCCGCTAATCGTTTCCTCGCAGGCGTCGCGCTGGCGCCTGTGTGCGACAGCCTCGGTCGCGCATTTCGCGCGGAGCGGGTACCATCTTGATCGATGCGTTGCAGCGGCTCGTGATGCGTACTTCGCGTCCTTTGCGTCCTTTGCCGCGGCACCAACGAGTCTGACCTCTGCCATGCGAGCGATCTTCCTGGTTCTTGTATTGTTGTCGTTCTCCCCTGCGGCGTTCGCTGCAGGCTGGTCCGGCACCGGCGCCGAGCTGGAAACGCTGTGCACCGGTCCGGAATCGTCCTTCGATTCCGGTGCGTGCGCGGGCTACGTGCTGTCGATCGCGGACATCATGCGCGACACCGCGAAAGGCGGCGCGCTGGTCGGCAACGAAGCATGCTTTCCCAGCGACGTGCGCGTCGGACAGATGGTCGATGCGCTGCTGAAATTTTTGAAACAGCATTCGGAGTCCCGCCGCTACAGCGCGTGGAGCTTGACCGCACGCGCTTTTGCAGAAGCATTTCCGTGTGGACGAAAGTAATCGCACGTTCGACGAGCGCAAGCTCTACCACCGCGTACCCGGGAGATGGAAAATGATCAAGCAACTAGGGCTGAGTTTGCTCGCAATTCTGAGCCTGGCCGCGTGCGAATCGCCGATGTTCGCAAAAAACAGAATGTCGGACACCGAACAAGCTGCGCATGACGTACGCGCCCAGTGCCACAACGAGGCGGAAGCCTGGCGCGTTCGAATGGCGGATTCTTATCAGAATGCGTCCACCAATCCGTATCCGGATTCCAACCATGGCGCCACGGCGCTGCTCTATCACCAAGCCGATCGAGTGTACGAACAGTGCATACAGGCGCATGGCGTTGCAGACGCGCAGTAAATACGCTTGAGCTTACCCGGCCTGCAGTCTTCGCCCGTTGTTCAAAATCAGAGATCGCGAATGGACAGCGCTGCGGCATCGTCGATGACCTTGGCCGCGCTCGCGGCGACCGCGCGTTAGCGTGACGACTTGCAGGAGATTGCAAGCTAGAAAGAAAGAGGCGGTGCGACTTGGTCGTCGCATCGCCTCGGCCGCATGATCGAGTCGCTACCGGGTCGCCATCGCTGCTACCTCAGAGCGCCGCTGCTACCTTAGAGCGCTTGATACGCGAGAACGCCTGTTACTTTAGAGTCCCTGCGGCTTTCGCTGTATGCGTCGCGATCGCATCCATGAGTACTGGAGACAGGCAATCGTAAGGCTCTAACCCGAGCTCCTTCAGTCGCGACCGAACAGCGCCCATGCTTTCCGGCTTTGCGCCCGATTCGATAATCGACGACACGAAAGCGGCAAACTCGGGTGCAGACCAGCCCTGCTCTTTCGACAGCTCGGTGTGCACGAAATCCAAACCGTAGAACGGATGGTTCTTGTTCTCGATGCGTCCATACATGTGTACGCCGCAGTCCTTGCACGCCCAGCGTTGAATCGTGGCTTCTGCGTTTATCGGTTTGAGCTTTTCCTTGTTTGCGGTCACGTTGACTTTGTCGCGCGATACCACGGCAACTTGTGAGAACAGCGAGCCGGCCGGTTTCCAGCACTTCGTGCATCCGCACACGTGGTTGTGCGCAGTCTGCGCGCCGATTGCGACGGTAACTTTGTTTTGCGCGCAGTTGCAGGACAAGGTGCCGCCGGCGAAGTTGGCGGCGCCGGGTTTCACGCCGTCGTCGACTGCGGGATGGATTTTGACTCCACTAGCCATGACATTTCCTCCGTTGGAATTTTTACGTCAGTCACCGGCGCGACTCGCGCCACGGCCGGCGTCTTAGGGTAGCGATTCCCTACTGAAAGGCAGACAGCTAAACAGGTCAATCGCGCCGAGTTGGAAGCGAGATGCAGATCTCGCCTTTCCGGATAAGCGGCGTCAGGCATGGTACCGCGTAGGGGATTTTCCGTCTCGTCGTATCCCGCCATACCTATTCGCGCACACGGACTGCGCCGACGCGCCGCAGGCTCGCGCCGAATCTCCCGGGCGCCGCGCTGCTCACGCAGTGGTCATCATCACCGGTGCGTGATCGCTGGTGCCGACGTCTGCTAGCACCGTGCAGCTTACGGCGCGCTCGGCAATCGTCCGCGACGCGAGGATGTAATCGATGCGCCAGCCGATATTTTTCTGACGCATGCTGCGCCAGGGCGGCCACCAGGTGAACAACCGCTCATTGTCGGGATCCATCGCGCGGCCGACATCGACGAGGTTGCCGCCGAGCAGCGCGTCGAACAGCTCGCGCTCTTCGGCGCGTTGTCCGATGAGATCAGCTCGGCGCTCCCGCGGATGCACGTCCACTTCGGCGCGCGCAATATTGATATCGCCGCACAAGATGACCTCGCGGCCTTGCTCGTGCAGCGCTTTCGACCACGCCGCGAGGCGCGTTAGAAAGTCGAGCTTGGCAGGATAATTCTTGCCGCCGTTGGGAACATAGACCGAAGCGAACACGGTGTTGCCGAGAGCCACCTGCACGATGCGCGTTTCCATATCGAATTCGGGATGGCTGAATTCCGGGTCCGCATCCAGCAGCGCTTTGCTTAGATGCAGCGACACGCCGGAGTAACCGCGCGTGCCGTGCCAGTACGCGTGGTAATCCGCCAGCTTGCAGCGTTCTGGAATCTGCGCCGGCTCCGCTTTCAGTTCCTGCAAACACACCACATCGGGGCGATCGCGCTCGAGCCAATCGCACAACTGCGCTTCACGGGCGCGGATTCCATTGACGTTCCAGGTTGCGATCTTCATTTGGCATTCGCTATCGTTGTTCTCGACGAGCAGTCGCGGCCGGTGAGCCTGCTAGCGGCAGGTGCGGTATCGCGGCTCGCTGTCGATTCTATCGAATAGCTTGGTTCCGAGTCGTTTCGTGGGTCGTCCGCCACCCGCAGGGCACAGCTGCCATAGCGTCACTTGGCTGCTCGGTACACGGCGGCTCCCTGCAACCGGATGTAGACTGAAGATCCGAGACAGGAGCTCCGATTGCGAGAGCCGGTGAGATGCAACGCCAGCTGAATAAAGTAGCGAAGCACGGCGCCGCGGCCGAAGGCGCTGCCCCGCCCGAGCGCGCGGACTGGACCATCGATCAGCGGTGGGATCAGTACAGCGCGCAGGAGCACGGCGTGTGGAAAACATTGTTCGAACGGCAGACGCGCTTGCTGCCGCGCCGTGTATGCGACGCATTCCAAGCCGGCATGCGCGATCTGCCGATCGACGCCGATCGCATCCCGGACTTTCGCCGGCTGAGCGACGTGCTCATGCAGCGCACCGGCTGGCAGATCGTTGCAGTGCCGGGTCTGGTGCCCGATGAAATCTTTTTCGAGCATCTTGCGAATCGCCGCTTTCCTGCCGGACAATTTATTCGCAAGCGCGACGAGCTGGATTATCTCGAGGAGCCCGACGTTTTCCACGACGTGTTCGGTCACGTGCCGCTGCTGCTGAACCCGGCGATCGCCGATTACATTCAAGCCTACGGCGCCGGCGGCCTGCGTGCACAGCGGCTCGGCAAATTGACCAACCTGGCGCGGGTATACTGGTACACGGTCGAGTTCGGTCTGCTGCAGCAGGCGGACGGCTTGCGAATTTACGGAGCAGGTATTGCGTCATCATTTGCCGAAAGCGTTTTTGCACTCGACGATCCTTCGCCGAATCGCATCCGATTCGAGCTGGAGCGCGTCCTGCGTACGCGCTATTGCATCGACGACTTTCAAGAGACCTATTTCGTCATCGACAGCCTCGACGAGCTACTGGATCTGGCGCAAATCGACTTCGCACCGATTTATCAGCGGATCGAGACATTGCCGGATTACCAACCGGGACAGCTCCTCGCGGACGATCGTACGATCGATCGCGGCACCGGCCGCTACCATCAAGCCCGCCGCAAATCGCAGTAGTGCCCGCTGAACCAGCCTCGCGCGCGCGGATGCGCGGTGGCAGCGACTGACATAGTCCCACGATGCCGACACGAATTTCCGATCTTCACATCGCGCGCGGCGACCCGCTGCCGGAACCGCAGATGCTGCGCAGCGAGCAGCCGGCGAGCGAAGCGCAGGCAACGCATGTGGCGCAATCGCGCGAAGCTGTGCGCAAAATTCTGCGTGGCGAAGACGATCGCCTGCTTGCCGTCGTCGGTCCGTGCTCGATCCACGATCCGGACTCCGCGCTCGAGTACGCACAACGTCTCGGCGCGCTCGCCCAGCGCGTGTCGCAATCGCTGCTGCTGGTGATGCGCGTGTACTTCGAGAAGCCGCGCACGCGCATGGGCTGGAAAGGCTTGATTTACGATCCGACCTTGAACGGAGAAGGCAGCATCGGGGACGGACTGCGCGCAGCGCGAGGCATCTTGCTCGAATGCGCGCGACTCGGCGTACCCGCTGCATCGGAGATTCTCGATCTGGTAACGCCGCAGTACTACGCGGAGCTGCTGACATGGGGCGCAATCGGCGCACGCACGGTCGAGAGCCCACTGCATCGGCAGATGGCATCCGCGTTGTCCGCGCCGGTCGGCTTCAAGAACGCCACCAACGGCAGCGTCGACATTGCCATCGACGCAATTCATGTCGCGGCCCAATCGCACCGCTTCCCCAGCATCTCGCTCGAGGGCAAAGCGATCGTGATTACAACGACCGGCAATCCGGATTGCCATCTCGTATTGCGGGGATCGAGTCAAGGTCCGAACTACGACGCGGGCAGCGTGGCTCGCGCCGCCGCCGCGCTGGAGAAAAGCGGATTACCCGGTCGCGTGATGATCGACTGCAGCCACGGCAACAGCGATAAGGATTACCGCAAGCAACCCGCCGTCGCGCTCGACGTTGCGAACCAGATCGCGAACAGCTCGGTGCATATCAGCGGAATCCTGATCGAAAGCCATCTGGTCGAAGGCCGGCAAGACATCACGAACGGGCGCGACGGCCTTCGCTATGGACAGAGCGTGACCGACGGCTGTATCGGCTGGGATGCTACGAGTTCGCTGCTGGAAACGCTCGCCGAATCGATCGAAGCGCGGCGCGATATCGTCGCACGTTCCGCAAACAGCAGCAGCTGATGCACGTCCGTTAACTGCAATCAAGGCGGTGAGATCGTCGCCACACCGGCCGCCCATTTCGATCAGGAGAATTCGCGCATGCCGAGCCGTCACCACGAACGCCATCGAATACAAAGCATCGGCTGGCTGCGTGCGGCAGTTCTGGGTGCGAACGATGGGATCGTGTCGACATCGAGTTTGATTCTCGGTGTCGCCGCAGCGCACGCCACGCACAACAGTATTCTCATTGCCGGAGTCGCCAGTCTGGTCGCCGGCGCGATGTCGATGGCCACCGGCGAATACGTCTCGGTTCATTCGCAGGCGGATACCGAGCGAGCTGCGATCGAGCAAGAACGTGCGGAGCTCAAAGCCGATGACCGCGGCGAACGGCGCGAGCTCACGGCCATTTATGTATCGCGCGGGCTCGACCCGGTGCTCGCCGCCCAGGTCGCCGAACAGTTGATGGCGCATGACGCGCTCGGTGCGCACGCGCGCGACGAGCTCGGCATCTCAACCACGTTGCGCGCACGACCGTTACAAGCAGCGGTCGCGTCGGCGCTCAGCTTTGCCGCCGGCGCGGCGATGCCACTGTTGGTCGTCGTCGCAACTTCGGAGGCGCACCTCATTCCAGTCGTCGCGGGTACGTCTCTGCTGTTTCTCGCATCACTCGGCGCGCTTGCTGCTGGCGCAGGCGGCGCCAATGTCGCCAAGGGTGTCATGCGCGTAACGTTCTGGAGCGCGCTCGCCATGGCGGTTACCGCGGGCATCGGCGCGCTGATCGGAACGGGTGTCGACTAAGATCGCTTGCTTAGAGAAAGGAACATTGCCGCATGACTCCACTCAAATCGCCCCTGAAGCGGGAGCTCGCCGTCGGTAAGGCGACCTTCGTCCTGACCATCTCGCCGGATGGATTCAAGCTGGTGCCGAAGGGCAAACGCAAAGGCCTGGAGATGTCGTGGGAATCGCTGGTCAGCGGCGATGCAGCGCTTGCGGTGGCGCTGCACGCATCCCTCGGACTGAATGACGAACCGGAAGCCGCCAAGAAACGCGGCTAACGAGGAACTGCGAGCAAGGCGAAAAGATCTCCGGTAAGGCCGCTCGCTTTACCGGAGACGTTCGACATCGACAGCAGGCGATCGCCAAGCGCGATGCGAATTGCAATCCCGCCGCCGCTGCGGCTACTGCAAACCCAGCAACGCGCGCGGATCGGATTGCTTCCAGCACGGCAGCTCCTCGATGCGCGCCATCCAGTCGCGCAGCTTCGGATAATTCTCCAGCGGCAACTGCTGGTATGGATGCAGATGCATCGGCGCGGCAAGCGCAATATCTGCGATCGTGATGTCCTCACCCGCGATCCAGGGTTGCTTGGCAAGGCGTTCCTCCAGAATTCCCGCGAGCAAATGGAACTTCGGCCCGCTCGCTTCCAATACGTCGGCGTCGGGTTTCGCTTGCAGAAGCGGCTTCACGACATTCTCGACGAGGTAGACATAACAGGCCGGGAACCACTGATTCGACTCCCACAGCAGCCAGCGATTGATGTCCGCGCGCTTCTGCAGATCGGTCGGATACATCGACGCCTTTTTGCCCAGGTCCGCCGCATATTGCAGCATCGCATTCGATTCCCACAAAACGAGGTCGCCGTCGACCAGCGCGGGAAGACAACCGTTCGGATTGATCGCCAGGTACTCGGGCGCTTTATGGCCGCCGGTGAAGTAATCGACCTTCACGGACTCGTAGGGCATGCCGAGCAGATTGAAGCCCGCGACGATCTTGCGGCAATTGACGGTGACCGGATCAAAATACAGTTTCATGTCTCTGCC
>JBBRGM010000051.1:0-15794 GCA_038240725.1 Burkholderiales bacterium
TTCCTCGAGCATTTCCGGCGTGCGGCGTAGAACCCACACTGGTTGGCCGCGCCATTCCGCACGAAGAATCATCCCTGGCTCGATCCTGGAGATGTCGACTTCGACCGGTGCGCCCGCCGCACGCGCTCGCGCACTGGGCAGCATGCTCAAAAAAAACGGCGTGCCTACGCCAAGCGCCGCAATGCCACCAGCCGCGCCACTTGCCGCGAGTAGGAGCCGCCGCTTCGACCGGTTTACCTTCACCTCATCCATGCCAAAATCCTCGATCCAGAGCGCCGTGAGCGACGCATTTTAGCCAAATCCGTAACAAGTTACAGCTTTCTCGGCTTAACAAGCTGATTCTGATGAGAAAACGACGACGCGTTGGATAGACTGCGCTTGCGTTGCTGCCGCGTACCGCCGCTGTTTGCCTCACAGGCTATCGGCTAGTATTCCCGCACCCAAAGGATTAACTAGAGATAAGAGGATCGTCGTGAAAGCCAGAATCAAATGGATAGAGAACGTCTGCTTCGTCGCCGAGACTGAAAGCAGCCACGCGGTCGTAATGGACGGTGCGCCTGAAGGCGGAGGTCGCAATCTTGGGCCGCGCCCGATGGAAACGGTTCTCGCCGGCACCGGCGGTTGTACCGCCTACGATGTGGTTACCATCTTGCGAAAGGCGCGACAGCAGATCACTGACTGCGTGGTGGAAATCGATGCTGAGCGCGCACCTGAGGACCCGCACGTATTCACGCAGATCCATTTTCACTTCATTATTTCAGGGCGCGCGGTAGATCCGAAAAGCGTCGAACGGGCGATCCACCTATCAGCGGAGAAATACTGCTCGGCGTCCATCATGCTGGGTAAGACAGCTGCGATCACGCATGATTACGAGATTCGCGAGCCATAACGTAGATATTCCTAGAGCCAGTGCGAAAGCGCCGTCATCAGACGCGATGAAACACGCATCCCGAATCTCACCGGACTGGGCAGCTCGCCGCCACCGTGTAGTCGGGCGTTGACTGCGTGCGCCGATTCGTCGCGCTTCATCTGATCAACGATGGCTCGGCTTTGATGATCGTCTGCCGGGAACCGTTCGAGATGACCGTTCAGGTGCCGCTCCACTTGCAGCTCCGTTTCCGCCAGAAATCCTAAGTTCCAGCGGTCGCCCAGCGCACCGGACACAACCCCGATTGCGAACGATCCCGCGTACCAGATCGGATTGAGCAGGCTTTTACGGCTACCGAGATCCGCGAGACGTTGTTCGGTCCACGCCAGATGCTCGGTTTCTTCCCGTGACGCTCGGTCGAGCAGATTATGCACGCGCACATCGCGCGTGACCGCCATCTGGCCCTGGTAGAGCGCCTGCGCGCATACTTCGCCGCTGTGATTGACTCGCATCAATCGGCCCGAACGGCGCCGGTCTTGTTCTGCGAGCTGAGCGGGCTCCAGGGCGGCGCCAGGGACGGGCCGCGCCGATTGAGCAGGCGCCCACAACGTACGAAGGGCGTTGTCTAGTACGCCGATCAAAAGATCATGGATGGGCAGGACGAGCCTGCGACGTTTCGATCCGCGCCGGGTGTCGCTCATTTTTTTTTCAGGAAAAAGACGAACTCGCCATCGTTCGCATCGGACGCCATCAAGGTATTTCCGGTCTGGCGCGAAAACGCCTGGAAGTCACGCACGGAACCGGGATCGGTGGCAAGAATTTTCACCACCTCTCCCGTCACCATTGCATTGAGTAGCTTTTTCGTGCGCAGAATCGGCAGCGGACAGTTCAGTCCCCTGGCGTCAAGCTCGCGATCAAATTGCATGAGAAGTCGGAATCAGTCACCCCTTACGAACGAAGACTACGCGGGCGGGGTAATAGCAAGACCACTCCGTACCCAGGCTCCGATGCCGCCCTCGAGATTGTGGATCTGGTGAAACCCCTTAGTGCCAAGCCACGCGCAAGCTTGTGACGAACGCGCGCCGGATTGGCAGTAGACAACGGTGACCGCGTTAGGATCGAGATCGGTATAGCGTTCAGGAATGGTTTGCAACGGAACGTGGCGCGCGCCCGCGATCATGCCGCGAGCGACTTCGGCATCGCTTCGCACATCTACTAGGACAACCGGGCCCTTGCGCTGGAGTTCTTCAAGGGCAGACACGTCGATGAGACTTACGGGGGTCATTTCGATAGCACCGTTGAGGCAAACGCAACGTGCCAATGATACCAGTCCATCAAAACAGGGGAGCCGACCGCCGACCGTGCGCTTAAACCATCACGTTTCGATCCACGAGCAGCTCCGAGAGTCGGACGTCTGCAGATTCGAGTCGGAACACCAACAGTTCCAGAAACGCGGCGGTGAATTGATGCCGGCAATTCTCAGTAGCGGCGTTTAGAGCGTCAGCCTTGATTTCTACAACGGTAATCTCGCTTGCGGATGATACGCTGGCAACGCGCTTGTATTCGCGGCGCCCCAAGTAGGCCATCTCTCCGAAGCATTCACCGGCCTTTAAGACCGTCAGAATGCGCTCGTTCTTGGTGACCTTCACCTCGCCGGACGCCAACACGTAAAACGACGTACCGGTTTCACCTTCGCGGATCAGCAAGGTGCCCGCTGGAATGCGATGCCAGTTGGAGATGTGCAGCACCTGCCACAGGTCGACATCGGTAAAATTCTTGAAGAATTCCAGACGGCGAAGCGTGTTGAATTTCTCGGTGTCGGGTACGGCGTGTTCCGGAGGCTGCAGATTATTGAATACGCGCACCAGATCTTGCGCGAGCTCGTCCCAACTCTGGTAGCGGCTCTCGAGCCGCTTCTGCACCATCTTCTTGACGATGCGATCGACAGTCGCCGGTATCTCAGGGCGGAAAATACTCGGCGGCGGCGGATCGACGTTGATGATCTGAAACACCATGCTGTAGTTATTGGTCGCCTTGAACGGCAAGCTTCCAGTCAGCAACTGGTACATCACTACGCCGAGCGAAAAAATATCGGTCTGGTGCGTTAGCTGTTGTTCTTGTACCTGCTCCGGGGACATGTACGCGGGCGATCCGATACCGCTTACCTGCGTCGTTTCGGAGGCCGTCGTCAACGCTGCGCCGAAATCCGATATCTTGATATCTGTGTCTTGGGCGAACAGAATATTTGCGGGCTTGATGTCGCGATGAATTACGCCGTGACGATGCGCGTAGTCCAAGGCTTTCGAGCACTTGAAGATGATTTCGATGATCTTGTTGATCGCCAGCAGATTTTCGTGCTTCGTGTGCTGTTCGAGAGTTCCGCCCTCGACAAGCTCCATCACGATGTAGCTGCCATCTTCATCTGCTACTGCGTCGAAGATCGCGCAGATGTGGGGATGCGACAACTTGCCCACGAGCGATGCCTCGGTCAAGAATAGCTTACGGAAACGCTTGCCATGTTCCTTGTCACTCAGTCCTTCCCGTTGCACCAGCTTGATCGCGACTTTGCGATTAGCGAAAGGATCGAGGCCTAAATAGACCGCGCTGGTAGCCCCTTTACCGAGTTCTCCCAGGATCTGATATTTGCCGATCTTCTCCAGCATCTGATGCTTTGGGGCCTTCCTAATGGCAACGACTTCTGGCACTAGCGAGATTCCCGTAAACGCGCTTTGGGCGGGTGGCAGTAAATGGCGACGTCCTCGGGGATGCAAACCGAACCGCGGAAACTCGCGGACGACGCCATACTTTAGAGTGTGCAAACCTTGTGCAGGAACCGGACCAGGCAGCAGGTGATTGCCGCAGGCGCACAAATACTAAGAGGACAAGATTTTGGTGACCTCGGACGTCGGTTATAGCGCACTGCAGGCAATGCCGACTTCCGCGCAAATCCAGGCAAAGCGGGGATAGCTTTAGCGCTGATGCTGCTCTTTACGCCGCTCTGCATCCAGGACTCTTAACTCCTTTAGCCTAGCTTCCGCGCTGGAGAGCTGGTAGAAATCGCCATCTCCGGCTTTCAGCCCGATCTGCAACTGCTCTATTGCAGCAGGCAAGCTGCCATCGAGCATGTACGCTTCGGCCAACGCGCGATGCTGCTGCAGTCTTTTCCCTAAGGCCGAATAGGTTTCGGCCTGAATCTGAAAAAGCAGAGTATCCGACCGCCCGGTGCTCAACGCATCGCTTACAAGTTTCAACGCTTCTTCTGGGCGTTTGCTACCGAGCAATGCACGGGCGTACTCGTACACTACAGTCCGGTCGTTGGGGTATCGCTTGTCAGCTTTACTGTATATCTCTAATGCCCCGTTCTTATCTCCGACCGCAGTTCTGACTTGGCCTTCAAGAACTGCAATCATTGAACTGTCCGGCGCCTGGGTGATCAACGTGGTCATTTCACTAGCCGCGCGCTTGAGGTCTTTCATTTTGAGCAGCGCCAAAATCAAGCCATAGCGTGCGGGCACCTCGGTTACCGTCTTCCGTTCGGTAAGAATATCGTCGAAGTAGGCGACTCCGTCCCGCGGACTCATATCGCGCGCTCGCAGCCGCGCTCGCACAAGCAGAAAATCGAGGCTGTCCGGCACCTGCTTGAGCGGCATGCTTTGCACGCGGCTCTGCACGTCCGCAATGCGTTCATAGGTCAACGGATGCGTGCGCGCGTACGACGGCGCGTTTGTTTCATACAGTCGGTAAGAACGCTGAAGTCGATCGAGAAACGTCGGCATTGCGCGCACGTCGTAGCCGGACTTTTCCAAAGTCGTCAGCCCGACTCGATCGGCTTCTCTTTCGTTTTCGCGGCTGAAATTCAGGGCCGTCTGATAACTCGCATATTGGCCCGCCGCAATTGCCGCCTGAGCAATATCAGGACTCGAACGCGCGGCGAGAAGAGCCAATGCAAGCGCCGCCATCGACGCTATGCCTGCTTGCTTCTGCTGCGTGAAAAATCGCGCTATGTGGCGTTGCGTGACGTGACCGATTTCGTGTGCCAAGACGGCCGCGAGTTCTGATTCGCTCTGTGCAGTCAGGATCAACCCGGTATGTACGCCGATGAATCCCCCGGGCAAAGCGAACGCGTTCACCGTCTTGTCGTCGACCACGAAGAATTCGAACTGCTGCTCGACGTTCACACTGTTGGCGAGGAGGCGATAGCCGAGCGCGTTCACATAGTCGGTTACCTCTGGGTCATCCAGATATTGGGGGCTCGCGCGAATCTGCTGCATGATCTGTTCGCCCAGCTGACGTTCTTGCTGAAGTGTAATCGTTGTACGCGAAACATCTCCCAGTTCAGGCAAATCGTCCGCCTCCAACCGAGACATTGTCACGGCCAGTAGCACGCATACGAGTAGAAAACGCATGGTGCTATGATACCTGCGGTGAGTCGGGAGTTCTCCCCGCGCACGGATAGCGCTTCCGCGCATTGCCCTCAGAGCGAGCGTTAATCAAGATGAATCAGCTCAATCATTTCGATTCAGCCGGCCAAGCTCACATGGTGGACGTCGGCGACAAAGCGGAAACGCGACGCATCGCCGTCGCTGTCGCGCGCATTGTCGTGCAACCGGCGACGTTGAAGTTAATCAGAGAAGGGAACGCGGCTAAAGGGGATGTACTTGGTATCGCACGCATTGCCGGCATCCAGGCCGCTAAGCACACTTGGGAGCTGATTCCGCTTTGCCACCCGCTCCCACTTACGCGAGTCGCGGTAGAGTTTGAGCTGATCGACGACCAAGGCGCGGTGCAATGTACCGCCACAACGGAAACCGTGGGCCGTACCGGAGTGGAAATGGAGGCACTCACCGCCGTAACTGTCGCCTGTCTTACCATCTACGACATGTGCAAAGCGGTTGATCGCGGGATGACGATTGAAGGCGCTCGATTACTTGAAAAGCAGGGCGGACGTTCGGGTCATTGGCGCGCTCCCGAACAGCCCACATCGCATTCCTCAACGTAAGCCGCGCGTTGGTCGTCGCGAAAGCGGTGCAATCTGGCCCGGCAAAGTAGGTGCATCTCCCTCTTCCCACGTTCTGTGCGTTATGTCTGCAAGCGATGCTGACACCTCTGCAATCGGTGGCTGCAGATTCGCCGTCCACGCGTGGGAGGGAGCTCGCGTATGACTGGTACAAAGGCAATTGTCTCGCTTGCCATCGTATCCCAGGCGATCCGACCGCTGTAACACTGGCCAGCATCGGTCCGCCCTTACAACACTTGCGCGAACGCTTTCCAAATCGCGCCGCTCTGCGCAGCCAGATTTGGGATCCGACCGTGCGAAATCCGAACACTGTGATGCCGCCATTCGGCAAACATAAAGTACTCACCGAAGGAGAGATCGACTTGATAGTCGACTTCATCTATCAGTTTTAAGCGAGCGGGGCGATGCGATCAAAAAGGAGATAGCTTCGCTGGCGCCGCGATAGCGCAACATCCGCGTACAATTTCTCGATGAAAACGCATTCGATCGTCTGCGCTTTAGTTTCGGCACTGTCGGCTTATGCGATCGCGCGACCAGCGTATGCCGGTGAGCCCGACAGCGATCGTGTTCGCATGATCGAGCTCTTCACCTCGCGATTTCCGCAGGTGCCGCTCGATGACTACATTTATGGGGCGCTAATCAGCAATCCTGGCGGACGCGTTCAGTACGAACAAATAATGGAATTCCCGCCCTTCTTGAGCGACCTCGAGCAAGGCAGAACGATCTGGGAAACGCCATTCCGAAATGGAAAGCGCTTTGCCGATTGCTTCCCCGATGAAGGCAAAAATATCCTTGGCAAGTATCCGTATTTCGACGAAAGCGCCGAGATGGTGATCACGTTCGAAAACGCGATCAACGCATGCCTTCGCGTCAACGGCGAATCCGAATATGCGTATGGGCAGCACCAGCCGATGGGAGTCGTCACCGCTTATGCGCGTACTTTATCGGATGGAACCAGGCTGAGCGTACGCGTAGATTCTGCCGCAGCGCTTGCAAGGTATAGGGCGGGCCGGGATCTTTTCTTTCAACGGATCGGTCAGCTGAATGCGTCTTGCGCCGGCTGTCACGTTTACAACGCAGGCAACATCATGCGGATGGAGATTATCTCTCCCGCGCTAGGCCAGGCGACGCACTGGCCGATCTTTCGCGGCGGAGAAGAGCTGATGACCTTTCAAGGTCGATTCAAGCGCTGTATGGAACAGATGCGCGCCGAACCGTTTGCTTATAACAGCGAGGAGTGGAACAACTTGGAGTACTACCTTTCCTACATCAGCAACGGGCTGCCGCTAAAGTCGTCGGTGTTTCGGAAATAAAAAAACCGCCCCGAGGGGGGCGGTTTTTCGGTCAGTACAGGCGGGCAGACTTGTACCCAACAGTGCTTAATCTTAATGCTTAGTTACGGCACTCTGCGGGTACGTACTTGAACAGTGTCGAGCCACCGACGGTCGCGCATTGCCACCGAATCGATCCTTGCGCTGCGATGTTCGGCGTCAACGTGACGGTGGCGCCGTCCATTGTCGGAGTTCCGCCAAGACCGGAAGGCGCGTACAGAATAGTGATCACGCCCGCGGCAACGGTAACGGATGCGACGTACTTCCCCTTGATTTCTGTAGCAGCCGGCAGTCCAGCAGTAGCGTTGTCGGCCGGGAGCACACCATTCGATGCTAACGATTCCGCAACGGCAGTCTTAGCGGCGGCGGCAAGGCTCAGGCCTTCAGTGACTTTCGAGCGGATCGTGTAGTCCTGGTATGCCGGCAACGCGATGGCGGCCAAAATGCCGATGATCGCAACAACGATCATCAGTTCGATCAAGGTAAAACCTTTTTGTACGGCTTTCATTAACGAGCTCCTTAGGGGTTGTGATGTTTGGGCCAAACACGTTCTCGTGTTCGCACTCCCTAAATGCAACGGGTGTGCCAGGGTAGACTGGATGGTAAAATCAAAGACTTAGGAGGGAGAATCCGGTTTACGTGCGTTCTCGTTCAGGGAATAGGACTGCGTAGACGGCGCAGAACTAGGCGCTTGGGCGATAATTTTAGCGAACGCCGAAAACTGTCGCTTTAACCCAGCGTCATGTGACGCTATACGTCAGTGGTAAGCACATCCTCCGGTACGCCGGGAATCTTATGCAGATCTACTTCGTCGATTTGATCGGGATCGAGGAATTGCTCGGCATATCGTAGGTAGACTTTCTCGCGTATGAACACATCGAAAAGGTCCGGGTCGATATGGCCGTTGACCTTGAATTTTCCTAGGATCGTCAGGGCCTCGGTTAACGTCTTCCCCTTCTTATACGGCCGATCCTTCGCAGTGAGTGCTTCGAAAATATCGGCGATACCCATCACCCGCGCCTGCACTGACATCTCTGCACGCGTCAGCCCACGCGGGTAGCCTTTCCCGTCCATGCGTTCGTGGTGCCCGCCTGCATATTCGGGAACGTTCTTCAAATGCTTGGGCCACGGCAACGATTCCAGCATCAGAATGGTCACTTCGATGTGGTGGTTGATGATCTTCCGCTCTTCTTCCGTCAAGGTGCCAGAGCGGATGGTGAGATTCTTGATCTCTTCATCAGTCAGAAAAGTAGCTTGTTCGTTGCCTTCGATGTCGCGCCACTTATGGCCCCAGCCAATACCACACACGCGCTGTTGATCCTCGGCCTCCATGCGCTCCGTTCCGATATTGCAGAAGCGTAGGAACTCACGGTCCGCATCGAACTGCATCAGCTTGGCCGATAGTTTCGCCTCCAACTCGGGCCACACCCATTTATCCCCCCGTTCGATTGCAGCGAGCTTCGCTTGGAGAGTGGCAATCTGGGCATCTCTTTTAAGCACTTCGAATCGGGTATCGATTAAACCGATTCGGTCATAGATCGTTTGCAGCTTGGTGGCTTTGTCCACCACGTGAACAGGCGTAGTCACCTTGCCGCAATCATGTAGCATCCCGGCGATCTTGAGCTCGTAAGAATCCTTCTCGCTCATATGAAAGCTGGTAAGCGGCCCTACCTTAGCCTCGCTTGCCGCTTCGGCCAGCATCATCGTCAACGTGGGAACGCGCTGACAATGGCCTCCGGTATAGGGTGATTTGTCATCGATCGCCGCATTGATCAAATTGATGAAGGCCTCGAACAACTCCTCGAGCTGATTGATCAACATTCGGTTGGTCAATGCTACCGCTGCCTGCGAGGCTAATGACTCGACCAGATGCTGATCGGCGGAAGAGAACGCGACTATCTCGCCGTTCGCGCGATCCTTGGCATTGATCAATTGCAGTACGCCGATGATTTCGTCCTCATGGTTCTTCATCGGGACCGTTAGGAACGATCTAGATCGGTAACCGGTTTTGCGATCGAAAGTCTGAGTGCCCGAAAAATCGAAACCTTTTGCCGAGTAGGCGTCGGCAATATTCACGGTCTGATCGTGGAGCACGGAGTACGCAACTACCATTGAGTTATTGGGTCTTCCGTCATCCTCATACAACTTGACGGGAAAGTATGGGACCGGCTTGCCCGTAGTTCCGCCCATAGCGATCCCGAGGGAGTCGGTCAGCATGATCTCGAAGCGCAGCTCCTTGTCATTGTGCATCCGGTACAAGGAGCCGCCATCGGCGTTGGTAATAAGCTTGGCTGCGGCGAGAATGGCCTCCAACAGCTGAGTCGTATCCTTTTCCTTCGACAATGCGATACCGATCCGATTGAGCTCGGTGAGCCTCCGGAACAGATCGGTTGAATTGGTATCGTTCATCGCATGTACTTGGAGCGCATCGATCGCGATCGATGCTATTTGATACAGACCGCTCGCACCTGGTGCATGTCGGTAACGCCCTGCAAAACCTTTTCCATTCCGTCCTGCTTCAGCGTTCGCATGCTCTCGTTCAGCGCGACTGCCAGTACTTCCGCCACGCGGGCTTTTTCCTGGATCAGCTTTTTCACTGTGTCGGTGCCGATCAGCAGCTCGTGCAGGCCCGCACGACCTTTGTAGCCGGTGCCGTTGCAGGCCTCACAACCGACTGGTGAGTGCAAAGTGAACTGGCCTTTGTCGTCAGCGAAAGTCGCTACCCAGTCTCGGTAAATACTTTCGTACGCGGCTTTCGGATCGCGCTTCCATCCATCGGTGTTCTTCAACTCCGTGCAATATTCTTCCAGCAGAAGTTTGATCTCTTCTTCCGTCGCGATATGCGGCTGCTTGCACTTCCCACACAGACGTTTCGCAAGACGCTGCGCCAACACGCCGAGCAGCGCATCGGCGAAGTTGAATGGGTCCATGCCCATGTCGAGCAAGCGTACGATCGACTCGGGCGCACTGTTAGTATGTAGCGTCGCAAATACCAAGTGACCGGTAAGCGAGGCTTCAATGCCGATCGCGGTGGTTTCCTTGTCGCGCATTTCTCCGACCATGATGATGTCAGGATCCGCTCGCAGAAATGCCCTCATTGCAGTAGCGAAGTTGAGACCGGCCTTCGGATTCATCTGTACTTGGCGCAGGCCCTTTTGCGTAATTTCGACCGGATCCTCCGCAGTCCAGATCTTGGTTCCCGGAGTATTGAGATAGCCGAGCACCGAATGCAGCGTGGTCGTTTTACCGGAGCCCGTCGGTCCGCAGACGAAAAACAGTCCGTAGGGCTTAGACACCGTCTCTTTCAAGTTCTTGACGTTACGCGCTGACAGCCCGAGCTTGTCGAGGGGCATCGGCTCGCCCGCGGCGAGAATACGCATGACGATGTCTTCGACGCTGCCGGAGGAAGGAATGGTCGCGACGCGCAGCTCGATGTCCAGCGGCCCGAACTTCCGGAACTTGATCTTCCCATCCTGCGGCTTGCGCTTTTCGGAGATGTCGAGATCGCACATGATCTTCAAGCGCGCGACGATGGCGTTGCGATAGCTTGCGGGGACCGAGATGTATGGAACCAATGTTCCGTCTTTTCGGAACCGTACTTCAGTCTTGCCTTTACCCGGGTACGGTTCGATGTGAATATCGGAGGCACCTTGATTGTATGCATCGACGATGATCTTGTTCACGAGTTTTACGAGCTCGTTGTCAGCCGCCATCGACACATCGTCGCCGATCGCGCCTAGTTCATCATCTGCATCCTCCCCCATGTCCGACAACATGTCGCCGATGCTTCCGCTATCACCGGATTCGCCGCCGAAGAATTGATCGAGAGTTGCTACGAACTCGCGGCCAGTGGTCACGCGATAGATCAGTCGATGTTTCGGGAAAATATTCGAGACGATCCGCGAAGCGCGCACGCGTTCGGGATCAGTCGTGACAACGGTCAAGCCTTCCTTGGCGTCTTCCACCGGCGCCCATAGACTACTTTCCAGAAAGTCTCGCTTTAGATTTCTAAGCAGATCGAGTGGCCGGATACGATCCTGTTTATACGGCTCGTACGCGACATTGAAGAATTTCGACAGCGCCTCGCCGATGGCAGCCGGTTTGACTTGAAACTCATCCAGCAGCACGCTTTCGATATCGAGATTTTTACGGCGAGCTGACCGAAGCGCCAGTTCCATTTCTTCCGCAGACAATATGGCATTCACTACAAGCGCATCGTAGCGGCCACGCACCACGGCGAGCGGCTTCTGCCGTTGCCGAAACGCGATGGCCAGCGTTTCGCATAACGTCGCCAATGCTTCTTCCGCGACCTGCGGAAACGGCTGGCCATTCTTCGTGTTAATTGCCTGCACCACGCCCATTAGCTCGTTCGATCCGGTATCGACAATTGGCGACACGAGCATCTGCTTTGTACGAAATCCCGTTCGCTTATCGACCTCCTTCAAAAAACGGAGTTGTGGGCTCAGAATGCGCAGCTCATTCTCGTCGTACACATCGCGGATATTTATCAGCATGCGATTCTGCGCAACGAAGCCGGCGATGCTTTGTTCGTTGATCGGCAGCTTCAGGTCTTTGAATGATGTAAGACCGGTCTTCACCTTCGAGATGATCGATGACCGATCGTCAGACAACGCGTAGATTGTGAGGCGATCGGCGCCGACAAGGCTGCAGATCTCATGTCCGAGCTCCAACATGATTTCATCCACGTTCGTCGTCGCGTGAATGCGATTGGTAACCGATTGCAGTTGCTTCTGCAGCTCAAGCTTGCTGCTGATGTCCGCCAGGTTCTGATTGCTCTGCGGTTTTGCGTCGAACACCGTGCTCATCGAAGCATTCCTTTTGCGAACGGGACGCAACTCGGCGCGCGCCCGAATTCACGTCTTGCGATACCGCGCGAAGCACGGCAGCCGCGACTAGACGAGACCAGCCAATTTGGAGATTCGGCGCGGTCCATCAGAACTTGAACACCTGTCCGTTAGAAAGGCGACGGGGGCAGAAATCGCCTGCCAATTGCTCGACTTCTTCCATCGTAAGCGTGCCTTCACCTGGTTTCAGGTGGGTAATGAAAACGCGCGCTGGGCGTTTTAGCTTAGCCAATTCGGCAGCCAACATACTTGGACACAAATGCTTCGAGTCCAAGGCAAGCTGGCGCTCCGCGTTAGGAAAAGCTGTCTCGATGATGAGGTATCGCAGATTCTCGATTCGATTTACGAGCTCCCAGAGCGCGTCGTTGGACGTCGTGTCTCCGGTAAAGACGAGGCTTGCATCTCCGCTATCGAGATGAAATCCTACGGCAGGCACAACGTGATTTGCCGGCAACGGCGTAATCGTCCCGCCTGCAATATGCGTCGGCACGCCTAACTGGATCTCTTGATAGCGCAGATAAGACGTTTGCGGTGATGGGATTTGCGAAAAATCTGGCCAGATCTTCCAGTTGAAGATATGCGCCTGCAGTGCGGCGATGGTTGGCGCGGTGCCGTGGACGGTGACCGGCGTGCTGCGGAGTCCGCCTACTGTGTCCACCAGAAATGGAATGCAAGCGATATGATCCAGATGCGAATGGGTGACGAACACGTGATCGATCTGCCTGAGCTCAGACAAGCTCAAATCGCCGACGCCGGTACCCGCGTCAATCAGGATATCGTGATTGAGCAGAAGCGAGGTCGTGCGCAGAGTGCCACCGATGCCGCCACTGCAACCGAGTACTCTGAGTTGCATGCGCTATTTCGCTTCGAACAACCAGGCGCCGTCCCAGGCGGCGCTCGGGGGATTGCCGCGCAGCTCGGCGATGCGATGCAAGAACACCGTGTACAGCAGACTGTCTGGACAGCGCTGCCGTAAGGTCGACAGCGGCAGCTCAGCCCGGTCCCAATCGCGGCGGCGGTATGACTTCAGCGCTTCCTCCCACAACAGGAGCTCGTGACGACGCGATTCATCTAACTCTGTCGCAAGGCATATCGGCTCGAAGATAGCTACCGATTTGATCCGTCCGCGGACGCGAACGCGATCAATCTCTCGAAAAGCAACATCAGAGGACATGCCACGTGTCGTCTCACCGACGATCATCCGTGCGCCATAGTGGCGTGTGAGCTCTTCAAAACGGGAAGCTAGATTAACCGCGTCGCCCATCACAGTGTAGGCAACGCGAATCTCAGAACCCATGTTCCCCACGCTCATGCGCCCAGTATTTATACCGACGCCGATATGCAGCTCCGGCCATCCGCGTGCTTTGAACTGTGGCTGCAAGGCATCCATAGCTGCTTGCATCCCCAGACCTGCCAATACGGCGCGGCGAGCATGCTGTGGATCGCTAACTGGAGCACCCCAAAAAGCCATGATGCAGTCGCCCATATATTTATCGATGGTGCCCCGATGCTGATAAATGACTCGAGTCAGGGGCGTCAGAAACTGATTCATCAGCTGCGTTAGTTCCTTCGGGTCCAGCCCCTCCGAGAGCTTGGTAAAGCCACGCACATCGGCAAATAACACCGACATCTCGCGACTGTCGCCATCCATGGAGAACTTTTTCGGGTTGAAACTCATCTCGTCTACCAATTCGGGCGGCACGTACTGCCCGAAGCGGCTGGCCATTTTGCGCTTGGCGTAAGACTCGACAAAGAACCCATAAGACATATTGAGCGCAAACAGCAAGCTGATTTCCAACGCGCTGGCGGCTAGCGGTAGAACCAAGTTCGCTTGCACCCAAAGCCAAACGTTGGCGCCAACCATCAGTCCGAAAACCAACCCGGAAACAGCGCTTGCGCGTAGCGGGTTAAGCAAAGGCAAGACCAGGGCTAGAAATCCGCCAACGACTGTTAGTAGAAGAACCTCCGCGCCGTGCAGGTATGCGGGGCTTTGCTTAATGGAGCCGTCCAGCATTCCGGTTATGAGATTTGCGTGTATCTCCACGCCCGGATAGGCAGGGCTAACTGGTGTGGCGCGAAGATCGAGCAATCCAGGCGCAGTGCTCCCGACCAGCACGATTCGGTTCTTCAGGACAGCGGCGTCTGCCGTTCCGCGCAAAACGTCGGTTGCGGAAATATGCGGAAAGCTGCGCTCGCCGCCGCGGTAGGGGATGAAGGCAAGTGCGGAGCTGTCGATCGGGATGCGAACGCGACCGGTAGTTAGCCATTCGAGGCCGAGATAGCCGCTCGATGCAATCGACGGCTCCGCGAAATGTGCCTGCAGCGGCGGCGACCCTTGTAGCAGCCTAACCATCGATAACGACAGCGGCTCATAGTACGCGCCGCCGAATTCGGCGAGCATCGGTGCTTTGCGGTGAACGCCGTCGGCATCGGGCTCTGCATTGAAATGGCCGGCGCTGCTGGCTGCCTTCAGTAACTCGGGCAGATTTCCACCATAGCCGGAATAGCTGAGCGCACTGACCTTCTGATTCTGGAAAGAGCCCGGTGGGAAAACTGCTGCGGGCAGGTCGGCGCTGCTCATGTTGCTTGGCTTGCTCAAATGGTTGTTGAAGTAGTAACCCAGAACGATCGGACGGCCGCGTATCTTGTCGGCGAACAGCCGATCGTATTGGAGGCTGGGCGTGATCTCCTTCAATACGGCTTGGAACTTGGGGTCACTTTTCAAACCGGCTTCGCCAAGCTGACGGAGCACTTTTAGCCCGGAAGTTTCATCGCGCTCCGCAAACACGACGTCGAATCCCAAAATCGCGACGTGGTATTGATCGAACAATCGATCCAGGAGAATCGCGAGCTGGTCTCGATGCCACGGCCAATGGCCTTCGATCTCAAGGCTCTTTTCATCGATGTCGACGATGACCACGCGGTCATCGACCGTGTCCGGCATGGTCAGTTGCAGGCGAGCGTCATATGCGATCGCTTCGAGCGTTCGAACAAAAGGAATGGAATACCATTCGGCGGCGTGACCGATGAAAATCACGACGATAAGCAGGCCAAGAGCGACGCGCGTGAAGTGTTTTCTCAACCACGTCACCGTTCTTGGCCGCCGATTGACGTCTTTAGGTAGAGATGCGCGAAGCGGTTACGGCGCAACGCGCTCGGCGTGACCGGTTCCCGACTCTGCTTTGCCGATTACGTCGTCGGCCTAAGGTAGAACTCCATCTTCACACCGGCGAGTTCGATGACGTCATGGTCATTGAGCGGATGAGCTTGAGCGTCCAGTTGTTTGCCGTTCACTACCGGAAGCGTCGAGCCTTCGACATGAGTAATGAAATAGCCCTGCGGACGCTTGGCGATTACTGCAACTTGCACACCGGGCTTACCCAAAGTAGTCAGCGGCTTGGATAGCGGCAGCTCTTTACCAGCGCTGGGGCCGGAGAGAATCTGAATCGTCCCCTGAGTCTGCGAGCCCCCGGAGCCGTGCGTCTGTGCAGGCGGTGCAATGGGAGCTGCAGCGGGTGCTGGTGCGACTGACGGCGGATTCGGCGTTGAAGTCACCACCGGCGGTGTTGGCGCCTGGGCATTTGTCGACTCCGTAAACCGCGGCGCAGCGACCGGGGGCGGAGGCGGCGCTGAGGTTTGCGTATTTGCTACCGCAGGCGGCGGGAAAGCAGCGGCCTGCCGGGCGGCTTCCCGCAATCCGGGTCCCTGGGTCT
>JBBRGM010000052.1:0-15532 GCA_038240725.1 Burkholderiales bacterium
CCGCCGCCGGTCTACTACGGCCAGAGGTATTACGCGCCGCGCTATGAGCACGATCACGATCGCGACGGCGTGAGCATCATCCTTCGCGGTCGCATCAACTAACTGTTCTATTTATTAGGAAGGAGTGAAGCATGAGAACCACCGCATTTGCTGTCGCCGCAACCGTCGCACTGGGCGCTCCGGCGGCTTTCGCGGGCGCCCCGTTCGAAGACTACGGACGAGTTACCAACGTCACGCCGGAATACGATCGGGTCAGTGTTCCGCGCCAGGAGTGCTACTCCGACTACGAGCCGCAAGCGCACCGGCGGCATGACTCGATCGCCGGCCCGCTGATCGGCGGCGTGGCCGGCGGCCTGCTCGGTGCGCAGGTCGGCCGAGGCACCGGCCGCGTGGTCACCTCAGCCGCCGGCGCTGTCGTCGGCGCACTCGTCGGCGACCGCCTGGGCAACCGCGGCCGCGAAGAGGTGTACGAGCGCCAGGTACGCCGCTGCCGCACGGTCGATAGCTGGGAAGAAAGCGTTTCAGGCTACCGGGTGTTGTACGAATACCAGGGACGCGGCTATACAACCGTACTCCCCTACGATCCGGGTTCCCGCATACCCGTGCACGTCAGCGTGCAGCCCGCGGCCGATGGCTATCGAGCCTATTGACCCGCGCGAGTGGTGGCGAAATTGCGATGTGCGTCATTGAGAAAGGTCTTCGCACGACCGCAGCCTCGCGTCGTGCGGAGACCGCCGCGGCACACGTCGCCGGCCGTACGCTGGATCACGACTGCCGCGGACTGCGCGCTAGCGCACGTCTTGCGGTTCCGAGTTGCGGGTGGAACCTGCTTCGGCGATCATCGTCCAGATGACCTCACTCATCCGCAAGCCGCGATTGATCGCTCTGGCCCTCGCGCTGTCGACGCCATTGGGCGCACTCCTCTCTGCCGAAACCGCGACTGCAGGCCACGAACGCTGGGCGCCCGACGCGGCGGTACGTTCGAACTACGCGCCGTCGCTGGCAGCCGATCGCCGTATCAGTCTGGAACAGGCGATCGATTCGGTGCAGCGCTCAACCGGCGGTAGAGTGCTGGACGCGAAGGACACCGGCGGCCAGTACCGTATCAAAGTCCTTACGCGACGCGGCGAAGTGCGCGTCGTATACGTCGACGCCCGCACCGGCGCTATCAGCGACTGAGCATCGATGCGTATTCTTCTCGTCGAAGACGAGGCCACGTTGCAGCAGCAGATCCGCGGGCTCCTCGAAGCGCAAGGCTACGAGGTGCAGTCGACCGGTGACGGCAAAGAAGGACTTTACTTCGCATCGGAATATTCCTACGACGCCGCCGTTGTGGATCTCGGTCTGCCGGGACTCTCCGGGCTCGAGATCATTCGCAAACTGCGCAGCAGCGGCAACCGGCTGCCGGTCTTGATCCTCACCGCGCGCGGCCGCTGGGAAAACAAAGTCGAAGGCCTCGAAGCAGGCGGCGACGATTACCTGACTAAACCGTTTCAGCCCGAAGAACTGGTCGCGCGCATCAAGGCGCTTTTGCGTCGCGCGGCGGGTGCGGCGCGCGACGTCGTCGATTGCGGGCCGGTGACGCTCGATCTCGGCGCGCAGAAAGTGCTGTTGAACGGCGAACAAGTCGAGCTCACCTCATACGAATATCGTCTCCTCGAGCATTTGATCCGCGAGCGGCATCGCGTGTTGTCGAAAGACGAGCTCGCCTCGCATCTGTATCCGCATGACGAAGAGCGCGACAGCAACGTCATCGAAGTGCTGATCGGACGGTTGCGCCGCAAGCTCGATGCGGACGGCTCGCTGCAGCCGCTGGAGACGCTGCGTGGCCGGGGATATCGCTTCGCACTCGGCGACTGATGCGCTCCCTCAACGCGCGCGTCGCACTCAGCGCTGGTCTCGTGCTCGCGGTGTTCGTGGCGCTTGCGGCGTTCGCCCTGGAGCGCGCGTTCCGCGACAGCGCACGCAGCGCGCGCGAAGAACGTTTGCTTGCACAGGTTTATCTGCTGATGGCCGCGACCGAAGTCAGCCCAACCGGACAAGTCACCTTATCCAACGCCCCCGCAGAAGCCAGCTTCGATCTGCCGGGTTCGGGTTTATACGCAACGATCGCGGACGCGCAAGGCCACGCGGTGTGGCGATCGCGCTCGGCGTTATCGGTGGACGCCCCGTTCATCGCGAGCATTCCCGCCGGCACGCAGCACTTCGAACAAGTCGACACGCGCGCCCACAGCTATTTTCTGCAGAGTTTCGGCGTCACGTGGAGTGCGAAACCGCGCAGTTATCCGCTCACGTTCAGCGTCGCCGAAGACTTGAAGGCGTACAGCCAGCAGCTCAGCGTCTATCGCCGCACGTTGTGGGGATGGCTGGGCGCGGGTACCGTGCTGCTGCTCGCCGTCCAGTGGACGACGTTGCGCTGGGGGTTGCGTCCGCTGCGCCTTGTCGCAGACGAAGTGCGTCGGCTGGAGCAAGGTGAGCAGCAGCACATCGAGGGTAACTATCCGACCGAGCTCAAAGCGCTTACCGACAATCTCAATACGCTGCTCTCGCACGAACGCGCGCAGCAAAAGCGTTATCGCGATGCGCTCGCGGATCTCGCGCATAGTTTGAAGACGCCGCTGGCACTGGTGCGCGGCGTGCTCAATCGACCGCAGCCGCAAGCCGATGTTGCGCGCTCGCTGGAAGAACAGGTAGAACGCATGGACCGCATCGTCGGTTACCACCTGCAGCGCGCGTCTGCTTCGGCGCGCAGTCGGTTGCTGGCACCACAGCCGCTGCGGCCCGCGGTCGAGCGCGTCTCGCGGGCGTTGCAAAAAGTCTATGCAGACAAGGCGATCGCTTTCGACGTGGACGTTGCAGCGGAGCTGCGTTTCCGCGGCGACGAAGGCGATCTGCTGGAGTTGCTGGGAAACGTTCTCGACAACGCTTGCAAATGGTGCCGCGCGCACGTACGCGTCAGCGCGAAGCTCAGCAGCGAAACGCGCACAGATCAATTGACCTTGACGATCGAGGACGATGGTCCCGGCATCGACGAAGCCGACGCGCAACGCGTCCTGCAGCGTGGTACGCGCGTCGACCAGACCGTGCCCGGACACGGCATCGGACTCGGCGTCACACGCGACATCATCGACGCGTATGAAGGCCGCATCGTCATCGCACGCAGCGCGCTGGGCGGCGCCGCCGTCACCCTGGTCTTGCCTGGAATTGCCTGACGGCCCGGAATTGCCTGCCGACTACGCTGTCTGCGCTTCCGATTTTCCTCTCAGCGCGCGGTTCTGCACTTCTGCACGCACGCGCGGCAGACTGTCGGGATAGCGCTCCTGCAAAAACGTGAGCAGATGCTCGCGCACGTAGCAGCGCAGATCCCACGCCCGGCTCGAGCTCGACGACGTCATCATCGCGCGCAGCTCGACAGTGCGATCGGTCGCGTCGGTGACTTGCAGATTCCACACCTTGCCGTCCCACAGATCCGAAGTCTGCAGAATGCGGTGCAGCTCCTCGCGCACCGGCTCGATCGGCAAGCTGTAGTCGACGTGAACGAATACCGTGCCGATCAGATCGGCGCTCGTGCGCGTCCAATTCTGAAACGGGTGCTCGATAAAATACGACAGCGGCACGATCAGGCTCCGCAGGTCCCACACCTGCACCACGACATACGTGGCGGCGATCTCCTCGATGCGGCCGTATTCGCCCTCGACGATCACGACGTCGTCGATGCGAATCGGCTCGGTCAGCGCGAGTTGAATTCCGGCCAGCAGATTCGACAACGTCGGTCGCGCCGCCATGCCCACGACCAGCCCGGCCAATCCCGCCGATGCCAGCAGACTGACGCCCAGGTGATGAATGCTGGGAATCTTCATCAGCACCAGCGCGGCGGCGATCAGAAACACGACGCTGCCCGCGATTCTGCGCAGCAGGGTTGCCTGCGTCTGCACTCGGCGCGCGGCGAGATTATCTTCGACGTCGGTGCGATAGCGTGCAGTGACCAGGTCTTCTATCACATCGAGCACAGCAATCACCATCCAGGCCAGCGCCGCAATCATGCCCATCGCGACTAGCCGCTCGCAAAGCTGCGACAACTGGACCGGCAATGGCAATTCCGGCAGCGCCACCGACACCACCAGCAGCGGCAGCAGCAAACGTGAGGGTGCGCGCGTTCGGCGCACGACATAGTCGTTCAGCGGACGCCCGGTTTTGCGCGCGACTCGTGCGGCGATCGGGTACAAAAGCCAATGGCCGATGAGCGTGAGCACAATTACGCCCAGCAAAATGCCGATCGACCACAGCCACGGGTGGATCAGCGTCCAGTATTTCTCCATTGGGTTCTCCGATCACCAAAATGAACAGCGGAACGGCGTCGTCCGGCGCGCGCCATGCGTACGCCACAGTCGCGCAGACCCGAGCAACGTCGAAGGATTCGGCCAGCAATCAGCGCTGGAGGTTCCGCACCGCAGCGATGGCTAACAACTTGTGCTGCGTGGCGCCCGATATCGCTGCCGACTTAGCCAGGCCGAGCGGCCCGAGTAGCGCTAAGTGGGCTTGAGCGATCGCAGGCAGTCGAGCGCACGTCGCAGCGCCAGGTCCGGGGGCGTCGCACTCGTATCGGAGAAACCGGGGTCGAAACAGAGCGGCTTAGCCGGCGGTGCCGACACGGCGGTGAAAGAGTCGGACGCGAGGAATTCGCGGAACCGCACCAGCCAATGCTCGATGTCGCGCAGATTGGGATCGCTGCGCGCAATGCTTGCGTTGCTGCGCTTGTTCCAGCTCGCTGCGGTCGCGTTGTATTCGGCAATGCGTTTATTTACCGCGTTGTGGCGCTGATCCAGCTCGGGCATCTGCGCAGCAAGCTGATCGGATTTCGCGCGCAATTCGAGCGCTGTGTCGTTGCACTTCTGCAGCGCCGGCCGATCCAGCGATTGCGAGCAGTCGGCATCGTGCTGGCGAACCGCTTCGTTCATCTGATCGACCGCCGCGTTGTATTGCGCCATGCCCTGCTTCACTGCCTCGACCTCGGCGAGGATCGCTTTTTCATCGGCGGCCATTTGCAACTTTTGATTCATCAGCGCCGCGATCGTGGGCTCCATCGGCTTGCGCTCTTCGAGCAGAAGATCGCCTTCCTGGGTCAGCGCGCTCAGCAGCAGCCGGTCGGGATTTTCCTTGTCCGCGCCTCGCGCAGACGAAGCGCCGCACGCGAGAATCACGGAAAGTAGCAGGGCACATCGACCGCCGCGCGAACGAGAGAGTTGACCGATGCAAAGCGAATTGGCTGACATGGCGGCCTCTTGAACCACGGCTGACTATGATAACGCGATAGCGGCCACGGTCGCGGCGGCGCGGCATTGCGCACGACATTCCGGTCGACAGTTCCATCGTCCAGGTTGCCGGGCCGGCGCGATGGCAGTACAGTCTCGTGGCACCGGTCCGGGCCGCACCATATACGTCCGGGCGGCGCAGCGCTGAATTTCCAAGCGCTGCCGATTCGACTTGGACTCTCTTCACTTCTTCTATGGAAACGATGACCCAGCCTTCGCGGTTGCTCGCCGTCATTCTCGTTTCATTGCCGCTGGTTGCGAGCGCGCAGGAGCTGCGCGTGTTTCCGCCGCCGCCGCCGATCAAGAGCCCGATTCTCGGCGCGATCGATTTCCACGTCCATTCTGCACCCGACGTGTTCGGCCGCAGCCTGACCGACATCGAAGCGGCGACATTGGCCAAGCGCATGGGCCTGCGCGGAATCGTGTTGAAGAATCACGTGACCAGCACGGCAGACCGCGCGGCTATCGTGCGTGAAGTGGTACCGGGCATCGAAGTGTTCGGCGGGATCGCGCTCAATCAAGCTGTCGGTGGCGTCAATGCGCAGGCCGTGGAATGGATGGCGCGCATGTCGGGGCGCTACGGCAAAGTCGTGTGGCTGCCGACGATCGATGCCGATCATCATTTGAAGACTTTCCACGAGCCCGGCGCGGGACTGAAAGTCGCGATCGACGGCAAGGTTACCGCCGACGCCGAGGCGGTGTTGAAAGTCATCGCGCGCGAGAGCCTGGTACTGTGTACCGGGCACGTGTCGCCGGAAGAAATCCTGGCGGTCACCCGCCGCGGCCGCGAATTGGGTGTGCGCAATATACTGATCACGCATCCGATGGCCGAGGTGCCCAATCTCACGCCGGCGCAGATGAAAGAGCTGGCGGGGATGGGCGCTTATCTCGAGCTGGACTACGTCAACCATCTGATGGGACCGGAGGCGCATCTGCCCTGGATGCGGCACTGGCGCCGGATCAGCATCAAAGATATGGCGCAGGCGATCCGCGATGTCGGCGCCGAACACATGGTGCTGGCAACCGACCTCGGGCAAACCGGCAATCCGACCCACCCGGACGGCTACATGCTGCTGGTGCAGGGACTCAAAGCAGAAGGCATCACCGATGGCGATCTTGACTTGATGATGCGCAAGAACCCGGCGACGTTGCTGGGGCTCGTCGCGCAATAAGCCAGCAGAACTAGAACCGCAACCCCAAGGCGCTGCCTAGAGCGGCCTCGATACAGGAAGACTCGAATGACCAAATTTGGCATCGGACAGGCAGTCACACGGCGCGAAGATCAGCGCCTGATCACCGGTTCAGCGCAATACATCGACGATCTCTCGCTGCCGAACGAAGCGCACATCGCCTTCGTGCGATCGCCTCACGCGCACGCCAAAATCGTGTCGATCGACTCATCGAGCGCGAAGCTCGCGCCGGGTGTCATCGCGGTATTCACCGGCGCGGATCTGCTCGCCGATAAGATCGGCGCTTTCCCGATCTCGCCCGGCTTGAAGCGCGCGGACGGCAACGCGATGACCGCGCCGCCTTACTACGCACTCGCGACGGATGCCGCCCGCTTCGTCGGTCAGGCGGTCGCAGCCGTGGTCGCGCAGACGCGTCTGCAAGCCGAGGACGCCGCCGAGCAAGTGATGGTCGAATACGAAGAGCTGCCATCGGTCACTACGATCGCAGCGGCGAAGGCCGCCGGCGCTCCGCAGTTGTGGGCGGATGCGCCCGGCAACATCGCCGCCGAAACCACGTTTGGAAAAAAAGACGCGACTGACGCGGCGTTCGCCGCGGCGGCGCACGTGAGCACGGTAACGCTGACCAATCAGCGCTTGATTCCGGTGACGATGGAACCGCGCGGTTCGGTAGCGGAGTACGACGCCGCAACTGAACGTGTCACGCTCCACACGAGCTGTCAGAATCCGGCCGGTTTGCAGAAGGCATTGGCTGAAGCAATCCTGCAGGTGCCATTGGACCGCGTACGCGTACGCGTCTACGACGTCGGCGGCGGTTTCGGCATGAAGACGATGCTGTATCCCGAAGATGCGGTGTGCGCTTACGCTGCCCGTAAGCTCAGCCGGCCAATGCATTGGCGCGCGACGCGCAGCGAAGAATTTCTCGCCGCAACGCATGGCCGTGACCAGATCAACGAGGCGTCGGTCGCCCTCGACCCGCAGGGCAAGATTCTCGGCGTACGCATCAACATCGTCGGCAACGTCGGCGCATACGTCTGCTCGCCGGGTGCGGTGATCGTGGTCGCGGTCGGCCCGAAGGTCATCACCGGGGTCTATCACATCCCGGCGCTGCATCTGACGGCGCAAGCGCTGATCACCAATACCAATCTGGTGTCGGCGTACCGTGGCGCGGGCCGTCCCGAAGCGATCTTCCTGATCGAGCGGCTGATGGACCAGGCAGCGGCCGATTTGAAAATGGATTCGGCGGAGTTGCGCCGGCGAAATCTGATTCAACCCGATGCGATGCCCTACACCACCCCGATGGGAGAAGTGTTCGACAGCGGCGATTTCCCCAACATGATGAGCCGGATCCTGAAGCAGTCCGATTGGCAGGGCTTCGAGCAGCGCCGCGCCGAATCGAAGGCGCGCGGACAACTGCGCGGCCGCGCCCTGTCTTCGTTCCTGGAATGGACCGGCGTGGTCCATGAAGAAACCATCGACATGCACATCGAAGCCGACGGCCGCGTAGTGGTCTACACCGCGATGCAGGCGATGGGCCAAGGCATCGAGACGAGCTACGTACAGATCATTGCGGAAACGCTCGACGTCGACCCGGCTTCGATCGTCATCGTGCAAGGCGACTCCGATGTTGCGCAGGGGCTGGGCAGTATGGGCAGCCGGTCGCTATATATCGGCGGGTCGGCGATGTTGACCGCGTCGAACGACACGATCGAGAAAGGCAAGCAACTCGCAGCCGACGCGCTCGAAGTCGCCGGCCCCGATCTCACTTACAAGGAAGGCCGGTTTGCCGTCGCGGGAACCGACGTCGGCATCGGCTTGTTCGAGCTGGCGGCGCGCCAGCCCGAGCGGCGCATCGCGATCAACACCAATCAGAAAGTCGGCGGCGTCTCGTGGCCGAACAGCTGTCACGTGTGCGAAGTCGAGATCGATCCGGAAACCGGCATTACCGACATCGTGCGCTACACGACGATGGACGACGTCGGCCGCGTAGTGAATCCGATGATCGTCGCCGGTCAGGTGCATGGCGGCATCGCCCAGGCGGTCGGCCAGGCGTTGCTGGAAGACGCGCGCTACGACCCCGACTCGGGCCAGCTGACCACCGGCTCGTTCCTCGACTACTGCATTCCGCGCGCCGACGACCTGCCGAATTTCGATACCTTCACCGACGAATCGCAGCCGTGCAAGATCAATCCGCTGGGCGCCAAGGGTGTCGGCGAGTTGGGCACAGTGGGCGGGACACCGACGGTGGTTAATGCGGTGATCGATGCGCTGCGCCCACTCGGTGTCTCGGACATCGACATGCCGGCCACGCCGGAGCGAGTCTGGCGCGCGATTCAGTCCGCCAAAGCCGCTTGATAGAAGTTGGGCCGGCTCGCGAGAGCTTGGCTCAACTGTCGGCTCGAATTCGCAGCGATCGCTTCGATGATGCCAACGTAATGCTGCGCAAGATGCGCGTAAGCAACGCGGCGTAAGTATCGCGCGAGCGACATCCGACCTTGCGTCACGCATTACGCGTCGGTTATAGGCAACACTTCTACGCGATGCGTTGTAAAGAACACTCAAACTCAACGTTTCGATTGCGCACCTGCGTGCGCTCCTGATATTTTTCACAGCTACATAACAAACCGTTCAAACGGAGGAGACACCAATGGCCATTCCCTCGACTTTTGCCATCGCCGTAGTGGGCACCGGCCTCGGTCGCGGACAAGTCGGCATGGCGTGCTGCCCTGGACGCGCCGCGCCCTGGCTGTTACCCGGCCTATCCGAACGTGAGCTGGAACGCGACGTCGCCACGATGGCGCGCTGGGATGCCAAGGTTCTCATCTCGCTGCTCGACGAATTCGAATTGGCGCGGCTGCATTTGCGCCGCCTCCCCGAGTTGCTCACGCAAGCGCAGATCGCCTGGCATCACGTGCCGCTCGCGCCGTCCAAAATTCCCGATGCCGATTTCGATCGCCACTGGAACAGCATCGCCGCCAGCATCTATCCCCTGCTGCGCCGTGGCGGCAAGCTCGTCGTTCACTGCCGCGACGGCCGTGCGCGCACCGCCATGATCACCTCGCGGCTGCTGGTTGAGCTCGGCTGCCAGCCGCAGGACGCAATCAACCGGGTGCGCGCAGCGCGGCCGGGCACGATCGACAACATCGCCGAAGAGCGCTATATCCATAGCCGCTCACGCTTGCCCGACTTCGACGAAGTCATGCAGCTCGCGTTGTTGAACGAAGATGGACAGATCAAGCAGGGCGGCCCGGAACCGCTCGAGCTGACGTCGCTGCGGGTGGCTTCGGGGAATCCGCGCAACTAGCGCTACCACGCGTGCGGTTCGCGACGCTGATTGCAAGTCGCCGCGCAGCGCGCGTTAAAACGCAGTCGAAGGTGCCGTGGCAAAACCGGCGCAGTAAAAAGAACAGGCGCGTTGCTCGAAGCAACGCGCCTGTTCTTTTTGGTAAATGCTAAAGACTGCGCGATTACTTGCTGGATTTGTCGTCGACCGGCGCGGCGCCGTTCAAATCGCCCGACCAGTTGTAGCTCGCCACTTTGCCGGATGGATCGAAGCGGATCTGCAGCAGCTTGAATTTCGACTTCGCGCTGTTACCCAGATTACCGTTGCCGTAATAATAGGTCCACTGATCGTATAAGCTGCCGTCCGCTTCGGCGACCAGGCCCTTACCGATCGGCGGGCCGAGAATTTTCTGCACCTGATTCAGGTCGGTCGTGCCCGGCTTTACTTGCGACGAGAAATTCTCGTAGTTGAACTCGCGCCCTACCTGAATCGTGCTGCAGCCGGCCATCAATATCGACGCGGCAAGCGCGCCTATGACAACGCGATGCAGTGCATTGCTCTTGTTGTTCACCATGTCCTCCTCGCAGCGATAGCATGTATGGGGTGTCGAGTGTACGCCCGACTGTGAGAGCCTCGCGCCGCACGAAGGTTCCGCGTGTCGCCCTGCAGTGACGCGTGCGCATGCGTGCGGCGCCGTGTTACTTCTTCTTCGTGTCTGCGTCCGGCTTCTTGCCGTCCCCTTCGGCTTTGATGACATCGGCCGCGACGCGCAGATGGATGATCTTGTCCGGATTGCTGACGACGCCGTTTTCTTCCGCGCTGCCTTTCTTGATTTTATCGACGTAATCCATGCCGTCGGTCACGCGTCCCCACACGGTGTATTTGCCGTTGAGGAACGGCGCCGGTGCGAAGCAGATGTAGAACTGCGAATCGCCGCTGTCGGGATTTTGCGAACGTGCCATGCCGACGGTGCCGCGCACGAACGGCTCTTTATTGAATTCCGCGGGAATCGTCGTACCGGAGCCGCCGGTGCCGGTTCCCGTAGGGTCGCCGCCCTGCGCCATGAAGCCCGGGATGACACGATGAAATACGGTGCCGTCGTAGAAACCTTTGCGCGCAAGTTCTTTGATGCGCGCTACATGCTTGGGCGCCAGGTCCGGCCGCATCTCGATGACGACACGGCCGTCCTTCAGATCGAGGTACAAGGTGTTCTCGGGATCCGATGCGGCGCGCGCGGCAGTGGCAAGCGTTAACGTCGACGCGATGAGTATGGCGAGCAGATGACGAATGCGCATAGTGGAATTCGAGTGAAGTTGAATGGGGCGCATAGTGTACCGCAGGGGACACGGCACCCGCGCCGGGCTACACTGGTACTGTCAGCGCCGCCATCTGAACGCCGGGCGCACTCACGAATCGAGCTCGAAACTGCAGTGACAACGCCACCGAATATTTCCGGCTTGCGCGAGGACTACGCGCGCGAATCTTTGGATGAGAAAGACGTCGCACGCGATCCATTCGATCAATTCGATCTTTGGTTCAATGAAGCGCTGAGTGCGCAATTGAAAGAGCCCAATGCGATGGTGCTTGCCACGGCAACCAGCAGCGGCAGGCCGTCACTGCGCACGCTGCTGCTGAAAGGCTACGACAGGAGCGGCATGCTGTTCTTCACCAATTACGAGAGCCGCAAGGGCGATGAGCTTGCGCAGAATCCGCACGCAAGCATGCTGTTCGTCTGGCTCGAGCTCGAGCGCCAGATCCGCATCGAAGGCACGGTCGTAAAAGCAACCGTGGAGGAATCCGACGATTACTATCGAAGCCGCCCGATCGGCAGCCGGCTCGGTGCGTGGGCATCGCCGCAGAGTCAGGTGATGGCGGACCGCCGCATTATCGAAACCGAGTTCGCGCAGGCCGAGCTCAAGTACGGCAGCGATCCCGAGCGGCCGCCGCATTGGGGCGGCTATCGCTTAGTACCGAGCTACTTCGAATTCTGGCAAGGGCGACCGAGCCGCCTGCACGACCGCGTACGCTACCGCGCGGACGGCTCGAGTTGGATCATCGAGCGGCTGGCGCCTTAAATCAGCCGCCGCTTTTCTTCGTCGATTCCACGTAACGCGCGCGCACATCCGGCGTCGGCGGATAGGTGCCGATGATCGGCTGTCCGCGCGCAACTTCCTGCATCACGAAACGTTCGAACTTCTCCATCTCGACCGCCTCGCTCGCGATTTCATCTGCCAGATGCGCCGGCAGGATGACCACGCCATCGGCGTCGCCGACCACGATGTCGCCCGGAAATACGGCAACGCCGCCGCAACCGATCGGCACGTTGACGTCCACCGCGTGGTGGCGAGCGAGATTCAGCGGTGCCGCAGCGCCCGCGCAAAACACCGGAAATTGCATCACGCCGATCTCATCGATATCGCGCAGACAACCATCGGACACCAGACCTGCGGCGCCGCGCACTTGCAGGCGCGAGGTCAGAATGCCGCCCCCCGAAGCAGCCCGCGTGTCCTGCCTGCAATCGATGACCAGCACATGGCCTTCCGGCACCGTGTCATAGGCCTTGCGCTGCGGATGATTCGGGTTTTCGAAGATGCTGACCTGATCCAGGTCTTCGCGATTGGGGATATTGCGCAAGGTGAACGCTTCGCCGACCATATTCGTCTTGACCGCGCTCATCCGCTTCACGCCATGCAGCCAGGTGTTGCGCAGCCCACGCTTGAACAGCAAGGTGCTGATCGTTGCGGTACTGATGATTTGCAGCTTTTCTTTCGTCGTTGCGCTCAATTCGGTCATTGCTGTCCTCTCGAGTTTCTAGTGTGCCCTGACGAATGGCGTCAAGCGGCGATTGATTGCGAACTTGTAGTTATCCGGAAACCGCCGCCAGCATGCGCACTTCGCGCTGCGGGAACGGTATGACGATGCCGCGCCCGCGGAATGTCTCGACGATCGCGCGATTGATCTCGCCGCCCGCGGCGCCATAATCCATCACCGAGACCCAGGGTTTGACGCCGATATTCACCGATGAGTCCGCCAGCATGATGACTTGAATTACCGGCGCCGGCTCTTTTAATACACGCGCACTAAGAGCAAGGATCTCGTGTATCGCCGCGATGGCCTGTCCCAGGTCGGTATCGTAAGCCACGCCGACCACGATGTTGAGTTGCCGCACATCCGCGTAGTTGTGCAGAATCTCGCCGACGATCTTGCGATTCGGGATGACGATGCGCGACAGGTCGGTGTGACTCAACGTGCTGGTGAACAAACTGATGTTCTCGACGCGGCCTTCGACGCCGACGATCGAGATGTACTCGCCGACCCGAAACGGACGCGTAAAGATGATCGTCAGACCGGCGACGATGTTGCTCAACACGCCTTGCATAGCGAGTGCAATGCCGGCGCCGGCGACGCCGATGCCGGCGATCAGCGGCAGCAGCTCGATACCGAGATTCTGCAGCGCCATGATCAAAAACAATCCGAGCACCAGCACGCGGATAATTCGTACCAGCAGCTGCCGCACCGGCGCTTCCAGATGCAGCTTGTGGAACACGCGATCCATTACCTGGCCGATCCAGCGGCCGACGAACCAGCCCACGGTCAGAACGATCAGGGCGACCAGAACTTTCGGCCCGAACTTGATCGCCAAGTCGACCGCGGTACTCTTCGCCTGGTCGATGGCCTGTATATGATCGTTCATCGTCGCTCCCCTGGTTGGCGTTGCGCGTCATTTTAATCTGCAATACGCTCGCGCTCATTGACGAACAGAGCGCGCGACCAACCACGACCGACCAGCGACGGCCGAGGGCTCGCACGCGCCAAGGTGTTAGCATCGCGGTCGCGCGCAGCGTGCGAATCCGGCAACGCCTGCGACATCAAGCAGACTATCTCGGGGAACGTCGTCGCCGCTGCCGATCAATAGAGGACCTAGAAGCGTTTGCCGGCGTTGTGTGAGGTCGCATTAAAATGAGCGCCAGGATCGCAGAAGTGCGCAGAGCCCGGCCACTGCTCGGGACACTGGTGGAGATAACAGCGGACGGCAGCACGGATACGGACGTGGCTAAAGCGGTCGAAGCAGCGTTCGCCTGCGTTTCGCGTGTGCACCGGCTGATGAGCTTTCATCGGCGCGACAGCGATATCGGCCGGCTCAATCGGTTGGCGTTGCATCAGCCGGTTCGTGTCCATTATTGGACGTGGCGAGTGCTGGCGACCGCGCGTCGGCTGTCGGTCGCGACGCGCGGCGTGTTCGACATTACATCCGCCGGGCTGCTGGTACGCTGGGGCTACCTTCCGAAGTTCAACATGCTTCCCATCGATCTAAACGCAACTTGGAATGATGTGCTTCTGCTGCCGGATCATCGAATTCGTTTCAATCGGTCTTTACTGATCGATCTCGGCGGCATCGCCAAAGGTTTTGCGGTCGACCGGGCAATCGAAGCGCTGCGCGCCGGCGGGGCGACATCGGCGTTAGTAAATGCCGGTGGCGATCTGCGCGCGTACGGAGCGGTAGCGCGCGTGATCCATCTGCGCAATCCAGAGTGCCCCGGTGCGCTGTTGAACGCGGGCACGCTGACGCGGGGTGCACTCGCCACCTCCGCACATTATTTCTCGGCGCGTAAATGGCGCCGCACATCCGTCACACCTCTGGTCGATCTCGCGCGCCGACGGGCATCTACGAGCACAGCGAGCGTCACCGTAACCGCGCCGACCTGCATGCTGGCCGATGCTCTCACCAAAATTGCGATGCTGCGCGGACCCGGGATGGTTCGTCGCCTCGGCGGTCATGCGATGTTTCTTCCGGGACCGCCGGCGAATGCGTCGGCCGCGAAGCGATAGACGGACGTGCGACTTTCACGTGGGCATATTCGCTGGGTCTACTGGAGCTGCGCGCTGCTGTTCGGCACCGGCGCGCTATGGCTGGTGTTCCACTACTTCCTGCAGGTGCACGGGGAGTTCGGCGACCGGCCGCATCCGCTCGAGATCTGGTGTTTGCGCCTGCACGGCGGGGCCGCGATGCTCGTGTTGATCGTGCTGGGCTCGCTGCTGCCCATACACATACGGCGCGGATGGCATCAGCGCAAGAATATTCCAGCCGGCGTAACGCTCACTACGATCGCTCTCGTGCTGATTGCCTCCGGATACGCTCTCTATTATTTCGGCGACGAAGAAGCGCGATCCGTGATAAGTGCCGCGCATTGGGTGATCGGATTGACCACGCCGATCGTTATCGTCTGGCATATCTGGACAGGTCGTGGCCAGCGTTCGCACCAGGCCGGATCACATCCAGCGCATCGCGCAAACGCACGTTCAGCTACCGCGTCCGGTCATCCTGGTCGCGATCGAGCCTAGGGCCTCACCAGCAGGATGGCACGCGCGATCAGCCCCCATTTCAGCCGTGCGACTGGCGCGGTGCGAGCTGATGCGACGCGTTGCATCTGTAGCAGCCGCGCTGTTTGGCGTTACCTTGATCGGAGCCCCACCTTCGGCGCTACCCTTGGTTGAGGCCGCGCTCTCGTACGATGTCGCCCTAGGGAAGCTCTGAACAAGTCTTGCGACGCGCGTTGCGTCAGGTGCGGATGGATGCGAGGTGTCGCGGCGAAGCCAAGGTAAGGTACCTTGGCGAGGAGCGCAACGATGCAGACGCCGCACCTGACGCAACCCAATAATCTGTCGTCTCTATAGAGGGACCGGGGTGATTTGGGCCGAGGGCAAGAGGGCGAGGACGCCGTGTAGCCGGCCTACACCAGGAGGAGCCC
>JBBRGM010000053.1:0-15501 GCA_038240725.1 Burkholderiales bacterium
ACTGGTTGCCGGTCTGTTCGCGATTCCGGTGGTGTTCGTCGCCGGCGGCCTTGCCGGTGCAGAGGTTCCCGGCGTCATCGCCTCGGTGCGCAAACTGTGCCAGGTGCTCGAGAGCGAAGGCGCGCTCGGCGTCACCCGCAACTTCGGATTGAATCAGGCGCTGTGCGCAGACACTTCCATGGAGGCGTTCTCGCCGTCGCGTCTTTATGCGCTGCTCGGGCGAGTCGAAAGCGAAGGCGTGGAACTTTGGCCTGATCTAATTCCGGCCGAGATACATCTAGTCGATGTGCACGAGAGCGTCGAGCTTCGCTTCATAACAGGCATCGCCATCACAGGCGCGAATGCGCCATCGTTTATATCGACCGCGGGCGACATCGGCCGCTGGGGTATGCCATTTGCGCGCGAGCTGATCCAACAGCTGTGTCCGCCGGGCGTGTCGCTGCTGCCGATCCCGCGTCCGGCAAGTGGACTGCTGCGTGCGTTATATCGAGGCCACCAGGCGCGCGAAGAAATCGCGTTCCAGACATTCGCCTCGCGCGTGCTGCGCGAGTTCCGCGCGTCGGTGGGTGAGCCGCGCACATGTGTTAGCGCGGCGGCGCCGAATTGCATTGACGTTGCGTTCAGCTCGGACTTCGATTCGAGCCGAACGCAAACGCATCGCTGGGTGCTGCATCCGCTCGACGATTTGCATGAGATTGCAAGCAGCATCGGCGGCCTGCTCGCGGACTGCAAGATTCAAAACGTCGAGGTCGTCGAGCAGATCGCCAGCGCCTCCGTACCATTTCCCGGCAGCGCATCCGCGCCGCATTTAGGCTGACTCCCACGCGTTAGGCGACGTGGTACGGGCACTTGTGCGCTTGTGCTCAAGGCCGTTCCTTGCGAGTCGATTGTATGGGATCTCGCAGACGCAGGAGTTACCCTTGAGAAAACTACCGATAGCGCGCCGGTGCGTCACGACCGCCGTGTGCTTGCTGGCAGCCCACGCGATTGCAGATGACGCGATCGTGACCGACCGTCCCGACTTCGTCGAGTCGAGCGTCACAGTGGGCAAGGGCCACTTTCAACTCGAAACCAGTATTGCCGGCGAGCACAACGCCAACGGGACGATGCGCGAAGACACGCTGAACACACCGACCTTGCTGCGCTTTGGATTTGCGCCGAACTGGGAGGTGCGCCTGGAAACCGACGGCTACACCCGGCTGCATACCCGAGATTCCAGCCTTCCCAGTGACGAAACGCACTACGGTATGGCGGATATGTCGGTCGGCGTGAAGTGGCACACGTTGGATGGCGAGGGCTTGAGGCCGTCGATAGGCTGGCTGCTGCATGCGGACCTGCCGAGCGGAGCCGACTCCCTGCGCGGACATGCGGTACGGCCGTCCCTTCGGGCGTCGTTCGAATGGGAACTGCCCGCGCAAAGTTCGCTCGGCATAATGCCCGGCATCGTCTATGACAGCCGGGATGACGGACATCGATATACGGCAGGGATTTTAGGCGTGACCTTCGGCCATTCCTGGAACGATCGGTTGCGCAGTTTCGTCGAGGTCGCTGCACGCCAGATCGCTTCGCCGGCCAATGGCGGCAACCAAGTGACTTACGATATAGGCGCTTCGTATCTGATTACGCCGACCATGCAAGTTGACGCCGCAGCGTTCATCGGCGCGAATCACCAGACCCCGGACATCGGCTGGACCGTGGGCTTGTCAGTCAAGTTTTGATCCAGTGCGTCTAAATCAATAGCGGAGCTCCACCGGTGACAGTCAAGGGACGAATACTCAGTTTTGGAATGGTGACGATCGCTATCGCGCTGGCACTGGGCGGCGTCGCCGTTTGGGCGCTCTCTCACATGGCAGGCGTGATCGAGACGAATGCAACGATGACCGGCGCGCTGCGTCAGCATATGGACGCCGACATGATGCATGACACGCTGCGGGCCGACGTTCTGGCAGGCGCACTTGCGATGGCACAAGGAGACGCTCAGGCGCTGACCCAGCTGGCGCAGACGACCGGAGAGCATAGCGCCAGATTTCGGGATGCGCTGAAGACCGGCGCTTCACTCGCGCCCGACGACGAAATTCGCCGTCAGATCGAAGCGGTGCGCCCGCAGGCACAGCACTATGCGGAACGCAGTGAGTCCCTGGTGCGTGCATTCAAGAGCGACCCGGCAGCTGCCAAAGCTGAATTGCCAGGCTTCTTAAGCGAATTTACCGCTCTCGAATCGCCTCTCGAGGCGGTATCCGAAACGATGGAGCGGTATGAGAAGGCTGCGGAAACCAGCGCGCACCGAGCTGTAAACGCATCCTATGCCGCTCTCTTGGCCGGCACGGCAATCGCGGTTGTAATCGTCATCATCACCGCATTGCGTCTAGCACGCAGCATAGTGCGGCCGTTGAACGACGCCGTGAAGGTTGCGCAGGCCATTGCGCGCGGCGACCTGTCGGTGACGGTGAAGCGCACGAGCAACGACGAGACCGGTCAACTGCTGGATTCCATTGCAGCGATGCAGGCGAGCCTGCGCACGCTGATTGCGCATCTGGTACTCGACGCACAGCAGGTGCAGGCTGCGGCGGGCGCCGTTTCCACATCGTCCAAAGGGGTCGCAAGTGCGTCGGTCGAGCAGAGCGGGACAGCGGCAGACTTGGCATCGGCGATCAGCGAGATGACTGCCAGCATGGGGCAGGTTGCCGACCGTTCGCTGGACGCGCGGAATACTTCCGAACAGTCGAGCGATCTAGCCACCAGCGGAAAACGGTTGATTCAGGAAGTCACGGTCGACATGAACGAAATTCAGGGTGCGGTAAAACGCTGCGCCCAGCTTATCGAATCGCTGGGTCAGCAATCGGAACGCATCTTCGGAATCGTCCAGGTCATCAAAGATATTGCCGACCAAACGAACCTGCTGGCCTTGAATGCCGCTATTGAAGCGGCCCGTGCGGGCGAGCAGGGACGAGGGTTTGCCGTTGTCGCCGATGAGGTTCGCAAGCTGGCGGATCGGACTACGCAATCGACTGCAGAGATTTCAGCAATGATCGCAGGGGTGCAAGACAGCGTTGCGGCTGCGGTTGCCGGTATGGCGAATGGCGTGTCGTTAGTGGAGCGCGGCGCGACGCGCGCCGGCGAGGCGGGCGCATCGGTATCGGCGATGGCCGCGGGTTTTGCCAGTGTGCTGCAAGCGGTAACCGACATATCCGCCGCTATCCAGGAGCAAACCGCGGCTAGCAATGAGATTGCTCGGGCTGCCGAACGAATCGCCAGCCGGTCCGAACACACGGACGCGGCCGCTTCGGGCTTCGCAGAAACAGCCGACCAACTCGATACGGTCGCCAAGTCGCTGTTGGATCACACGCGCCGCTTCAACGTCGCTGCGGTCGAGTAGTGCGAAGTCGCTAGGGGAGCTTGTCGAAGTTTCTACTTCATGCGCGTGTCCGGCTCCTCCAGAAATTGCTGCACAGCTTGAAACAACTGCATCCGGTTTTTTTCCATGATGACCGTATGCGTGCCGTCGCCGATTTCCACCATCCGCTTCCAGGGCGCGTTGATCAGCAGTCCGAATAACGTCTGCGCCATGTAGCTCGGCGTGTCGGCGTCCCATTCGGCATGTGCGATGAAGGTCGGCGCCATGATCCGCGCGGGATCGTAGTACGGCTTGCCTGCCGCCCAGAAGTTGCGCACGTCCTGCAGCACGCCGTTCGGCGCGCGCAGCAGCCCCGATTGCGCGCTGTTGGGGTCGGTCGCCCACGTCGCATCGACCCAGGCTTCGAACCAGCCGGGCGGCACCAGCTCCTTCTGTTTCGCATCCGGCACGCCGGCGTACCAGCGCTTGCGCGCCATGTCTTTGGTCACGGTTCGATAGGCGCCCAGCGGCTCCTCTGCGGCGGGCGGCGCGCCCGCCGGCGGCGCGGGAGGTGGATTGCGCACCCACAGCGGCGCATACAGCACCAGGCGCTGCACGCGCTCGGGATGCTGGCCCGCGTAGCTTGCCATGATGGTCGTGCCCCAGGACCAGCCGAGCAGATTGATTCGCTCGACCGCTCTGCGATGGCGAATGTGCTCGATCGCAGTAGCTACGTCACGCACCGCGACGTCCGTGTTGACCAGCGGCGGATGCTCGTTGGGTGGTGCGTTCATCTCCGGCAGGCGGGTCGACAGGCCATAGCCGCGCAGATCGACCAGATAGACATCGAAACCGCGGCACGCCAAGTAGTCCATCCACGAGAAGCCGCCTAACGGCAAGTCGAAGGCGGTTTCCGAAGGATACGTCGCGCCGTGCACGTAGAGCACGATCCGATCGGCGGGAAATGCCTTCACGCCCTCCGGCCGCTTATTACGAATGAACAGCTCGATACCCGGCATCTCCGAGGCGATGCGGTAGTTCTCCACGGTCAGCGGGCGTTCTGCCGTACCGGAAGTCGTGCAGGGCGACGGCGGATCTGCGGCATTCGTAGCGAAGGGCGTTAGTGCTAGAGCGGCAATCGCGAGAAATGCAGCACGGAGGTGATGCGGTGAATTCTTCATGATCCTTCGGAGGGACGTGCGCGAAACGTTGGAGATTACCGCACCTGCTCGCGTGGCGTCACGGGAGAATAGAATGCGAGGCCTCAATCGATCAGGTCCTCGCCGCCATGTCCGCCATTTCGCCCTCGCCGACCCATCCGTACGACGCGCTGACCCCGGATCTGATTCTCGATGCGGTCGAGCGCAGCGGCGCGCGCTGCGACGGTCGTCTGCAGGCGCTCAACAGCTACGAGAACCGCGTCTACCAGGTCGGCATGGAAGACGGCACCGACATCATCGCCAAGTTCTATCGGCCGCAACGCTGGCGGCGCGAAGCGATCGTCGAAGAGCACCTATTCGCGCTCGAGCTCGCTGAAGCCGAGCTCCCGATCGTGGCCCCGCTGCCTGGAGAAGGCGGTGATACGCTCAGCGAGCACGCGGGGTTTCTGTACGCCTTGTATCCGCGGCAGCGCGGACGTGCGCCGGAGCTGGACGACGAGGACACCTTGCATTGGATGGGACGCTTCATCGCACGCATTCACGCGATCGGCAGCCTGCAGCCGTTCGCGCATCGCCCGCGCATCGACATCACGACTTTCGGCGAGGAGCCAGCGCACTACCTGATGGATGCGGGTCTGGTCCCGCCCGATCTGATGCCCGCGTTTGCGACGGCGGTCGAACAGGCGCTCGCACAGATACGCCAATGTTTCGATCGTGCGGGTACGCCGGCAGCAATCCGCCTGCACGGCGACTGCCATGCAAGCAACGTCCTGTGGGACGCCGAGGGTCCGCACTTCGTCGATCTGGACGATGCGCGAAATGGACCTGCGGTGCAGGACTTGTGGATGCTGCTATCGGGAGAGCGCGATGCAATGGAACGCCAGCTCGGTGCGGTGCTGCGCGGCTATCGCGAGTTCCACGACTTCGACATGCGCGAGCTGCATCTGATCGAAGCGCTGCGCACCTTGCGCCTGATCCACTACTGCGCATGGCTCGCGCGCCGCTGGGACGATCCGACGTTCCCGCTCAATTTCCCGTGGTTCAACACGCAGCGCTACTGGCAGGACCAGATTCTGGCGCTGCGCGAACAGCTCGCGCTCATGCAGGAGCCGCCTCTCGCACCGGCGGTGAACGACTGACAGACCTCCGCAACCCTGAGCTGAGGCGGGCGCGCGCCGATGTACAAATCCCTGGCAGCCAACGGGCCGTGTACAAATGACAAGATGGCTCGCGGCTCTTGCCTGAATGGCGCCCGAGAGCGCTGATTGTCCCGTCAATAGCGGGCGTGCTGGCGCTGACCCCGCCTGCCTGAAAGGCTTGCGGCATCTGTGCGTTATGGCCCTTGTGTAGTAGAGTTCGGCCACCCTCCCAGCCGCGAGCTCCAAGCGGCATGGAACATGCTGTGTATAAGCACAGGCCCAAGCGGCGGCATAGCCCCGCACGGCCAAAACAACAAGAGGGCCTATGCTCTACGCACTGCACGAGTTGCAAAAGACGATGACGGCGCCGCTGGTGGCTTGGGCAGACGCGAGTCAGAAGCTGTTCACCAATCCCTACAGCCCGTTTGCCTATCATCCTCTGAGCCGAACGCTGGCTGCGAGCAACGAGCTGCTCGGGCGGCTGATGCAGTCGTATGAGAAGCCCGCATGGGGCATCGAGCGGGTGACCTGCGATGGCGTAGAAGTCGCGGTCGCGATCGAGCCGGTGCTCACCAAGCCATTCTGTACGCTGCTCCATTTCAGCAAAGACACCGCAAACCGAGGTCCGAAGCTGCTCATGTTCGCGCCGCTGTCCGGCCATCACGCCACCCTGTTGCGCGATACGGTGCGCACGGCGCTGCAAGATTTCGACGTCTACATCACGGACTGGACCGACGCGCGGCTGGTGCCGGCGTCTGCAGGTCCGTTCCACTTCGACGACTACGTCGCCTACGCGATGGAATTCATTCGCGGCCTTGGCCCCGACCTGCACGTCATGTCGGTGTGTCAGCCCACGGTGCCGGTACTTGCGGCGGTGTCGCTGCTGGCGCAAAGCGGCGACGCCAAGAAGCCGAACGAAGCACTGCCGAAGACAATGATCATGATGGGCGGGCCGATCGATCCGCGCCGCAACCCCACCGTTGTGAATGAATTCGCGATGGGCCGCCCGTACGAATGGTTCGAAGAAAAAGTCATTCACAGCGTGCCGTTCAATTACCCGGGGTTCATGCGCCGAGTCTACCCCGGGTTTTTACAGCACTTCGGTTTCATTGCGATGAATCCCGAGCGTCACATCGATGCGCATCGCCAGTTCTTCAATCACCTGGTGCAAGGCGACGGCGACAGCGCCGCGTCGCATCGCCGCTTCTACGACGAGTACAACGCGGTGCTCGACATGCCTGCCGAGTACTATCTGGACACGATCCGAATCGTATTTCAGGAATTCGCGCTGCCGAAAGGCAAGATGGTTATCGCGGGCGAACTGGTGCGTCCGGAAGCGATCAAGGGACCGGCACTCTTCACAATCGAAGGCGAGCTCGATGACATCTCGGGGAATGGGCAGACCGAAGCTGCGCATACGCTCTGTCGCAACATCGCTGCAGAGAAGCGCAAGCATCTGATGGCACCCGGACTGGGCCATTACGGCATTTTCAGCGGACGCAAATTTCGCGAGCAGGTCTATCCGCAGATCCGCAATTTCATCCGGCGCTGGAAGTAAGCGCCGCTTCGTCTCGGTAAGGTTCGCGTGCCTGCGCGAACCGCGGTTGCTGATCCAGCGACTGGGTAATGCTCTGATTTCCCTTCTCCCGGTTGCCCGTACTCTAGCTTGATGCAGACCGGCGCTTGTCAGAGCGCGGTATCCGCAATTATCATCGCTCGGTCGCACGCGCCTGAATCCCGCAGCACACGTTCACGTTGCTCGCAATCCGCTACGTCGTTATCCCACAAACATGACTGCTTCGATACGAACCTTCGCTGCGCCGTTCAGCGGTATGGCCGCACTGGTGACGGGCGCTACCAGCGGCATCGGCGCCGCCATCGGTAACGCACTCGCTGAGGCGGGCGCGCACGTTACCGTCACCGGCGCCACCGACCATGAAGTGCAGGCGGCTCGTAGCGCATCCGAGTTTGCTGTGCACGAAGCCGTGCGCCTCGACGTCACCGACGCGAAATCAGTGGCAGATCGTATCGGCGCATTCGAACGTCTCGATATCCTGGTCAACTGTGCGGGCATTATTCGCCGCGCCGACGAGCATGACCCGGAGGTGTTCGCGCAGGTACTCGCCGTCAATCTCACCGGCTGCATGCGCTGCTGCACCGCTGCGCGACCGCTGCTCGCGCGCGCCGGCGGCTGCATCGTCAACATCGCATCGATGCTGAGTTTCTTCGGCGGCGGACTGGTGCCCGCCTACAGCGCGAGCAAGGGCGGCGTCGCGCAACTGACCAAGTCGTTAGCCATCGCCTACGCCGCTGATAGAATACGGGTCAACGCCGTTGCGCCGGGCTGGATCGCCACGCCGCTGACGCAGGCCTTGCATCAGGACACAGCGCGCAGCGCCGCCATCCTGGAGCGCACGCCGATGCGCCGATGGGGTACGCCGCAGGACATCGCCGGTCCGGTCGTGTTTCTCTGCAGCCCAGCCGCCGAGTTCATCACCGGGACCATCCTGCCCGTCGATGGCGGCTACCTGATCAGCTAATGAGATATCGAGGAGAACGTTCATGAACGCGCCGCATCCGCTCAATCCCCTATCGGCCTTCGGCATGCAGCATGAGATCGTAACGTTGGCAGTGCCTGAAGACGAGCGCGTGTGGGTGCCGCAAGCGCCCGGCGTGTCGTTCCGTCCTCTCATGCTCAACACGGTTGCCGGCGGCTGGTTCAATCTTTTGCGCGTGCGCAAGACCGGCGTGCTGAGCCGGCATCGCCATCCGATGGCGGTGTATGGTTACGTCATCAAAGGCAAGTGGCGCTACCTGGAGCATGACTGGGTGGCCGAAGAAGGCGGCTTCGTCTACGAACCGCCCGGCGAAGTGCATACGCTGGTCGTCGACGAGCCGGTCCAGGAAATGATCACGATGTTCAACGTCAATGGCGCCATGATCTACGTCGACGAGAAAGGCGACACGGTCGGCTACGAAGACGTCTTCACGAAAATCGAGATGTGCCGCAGGCATTACGCGCAGGTCGGTCTCGGCGCAGACTACGTAAATCAGTTTATTCGCTGACGAAGTAATGGTTCGCTGACGACATAACGACGGCGCTCGCGATCCACCGACATGCAGCATCGTCGCGACGTCGATTCAGCACACGTTCAATACTCGGGCCGGCGATCGAGCCCGGTATGAAATCCCCGATCACCGCAATCCATCTGGAGCTCATATGGCCAAGGCAATTCGCATTCAACAACCTGGCGGGCCTGAAGTACTCAAACTCGAAGACGTCACCGTCGGCGATCCCGGCCCGAATGAAGCACGCGTTCGTCAGACTGCAATCGGCGTCAACTTTCTCGATACCTATCATCGCTCCGGCTTGTACAAGTTGCCGATGCCGACCGGCATCGGATCCGAAGGCGCCGGGGTCGTCGAAGCGGTCGGATCGAACGTGACGTGGGTCAAGGCGGGCGACCGCGTCGGCTACGCCGGCGGACCGCCGGGAGCGTATGCAGAAGTGCGGCTGGTGCAGGCAGACCGTTTGGTCAAGCTGCCTGAGGGGATAACCGATCAGCAGGCGGCAGCGATGATGCTGAAGGGCCTGACCGTGCAATACCTGATTCGCCGCACGTACAAGGTCAAGGCCGGCGAAACTGTGTTGTGGCACGCGGCCGCGGGCGGCGTCGGCTCGATCGCGTCGCAATGGCTGAAAGCGCTCGGCGTAACGGTAATCGGCACGGTCGGCTCGGAAGAAAAAGCCAAGCTCGCAAAAGCGAATGGCTGCGCGCACACGATCATCTACACGAAGGAAAATTTCGTCGAGCGCGTGAACGAGATCACCGGTGGGAAAAAACTTCCGGTGGTGTACGACTCGGTCGGCAAGGACACCTTCCTCGGCTCGCTGGATTGTTTGCAGCCGCTCGGCCTGCTTGCTATTTTCGGCAATGGCTCCGGGCCGGTCGCCGGTTTCGACATCAATTTGCTGGCGGCGAAAGGCTCGCTCTACGTCACGCGGCCGACCCTCAACACCTACGCGGCCAAGCGCGAAGATCTGGAAGCGATGGCGGCCGATTTGTTCGAGGTGGTGAAGAGCGGCAAGGTCAAGATCGATGTCAGCCATACGTATCCGCTCAAGGATGCAGCGCAGGCGCATCGCGATCTGGAAGCGCGCAAGACCACTGGCTCGATCATCCTGGTGCCCTGAAACAGCGAATCGATCGACCAAGAGCCTCGCGCCGCGAGACCCCCATTACTGCAACGAAAAACGAGGACGCGACATGATCGAAGATCTGCGTGGCAAAGTCGTTCTGATCACCGGCAGCAGCACAGGGATCGGTGCCGCCGCCGCAATTGCATTTGCAGCCAACGGTGCGAAAGTCGGCGTGCACTACAACGCGAGTAAGGCGGAAGCGGAAAAAGTAGCGAGCGATATCGAGAAAGCCGGCGGCAAAGCGTTTCTCGTGCAGGGCGATGTAACCGATTCGGCTGCGTGCAAACAAATCGTCGAAAAGACTGTGCAGAGCCTGGGCCGCATCGACGTGCTGGTCACCAACGCGGGCGGACTGGTGCAGCGCGCGCCGGTGGAGGAAATCACCGACGAGCTATTCGACAAAGTGGTCTATTTGAACGTGCGCTCGGCACTCGCTTGCATCGGCGCGGCTGTGCCGCACTTTCGCAAACAAGGCGGCGGCAACATCATCAACGTGACCTCGATCGCAGCACGTCACGGCGGGGGTCCGGGGGCGGCGCTGTACGCCGGCTCGAAGGGATTCGTCAGCACCATGACGCGCGGGCTTGCGAAGGAGCTGGTGAAGGACAACATTCGCGTGAACGCGGTTTCGCCAGGTGTGATCTACACGCCATTTCACGAGCGCTACAGCACGCCGCAAATGCTGGAATCGTTCAAGGCCAGCATTCCGATGAATCGCATCGGTAACGCCGATGAATGTTCCGGCGCGTTTTTGTTCTTGGCGTCGGCGCAACTCAGCGGTTATGTCACCGGCCAGATCGTCGAAGTCAACGGCGGTCAATACATGCCGTGATGGTTTCGCCGGCCTCGCGCCGGCGTTTCGAACGATGCGAGAATCTGCAGCCGAGCATCGGTCCGCTATTCGCATCGTCAATGCACGACGATCTCGCGCCACGATTTGCGTTTGCCCGCGGCGCTCGTCTTCGGTATCGGAACATTAACGACAGTCGTAGTCGCATCCGATTGCCGCACCATCGCGACCACTCTTCCTGACGCGAGTTTTATCAGCACCACCCGGCTCGCCAGCGTGTCGCCGAGAAACCGCGCAACCGGAATCGATGGATCGGCGGGATTAGCGATGTAGCCGCCGGTGGTGTAATCCAAGCCGTACGCCCAGGTCCGGCCGCCGGGCAAACAGGGATCGCTGCCATCGGGAATGTTGGTGGTGAACACGACCACGCCTTGCACGATCGCTGAATTGGTGACGACCCGCTCGCCCGTTTCCGGCAGATCGACGAACCAGCCTTTCTTGGTTGCGAGATCGACCTTGTTCGCGCTCAACGTGGCGGTTCCGGCCGTGAGATTCTTCGTTATCGTCTGCTCGACCAGCGATGCGCGCAGCGGCGAGATCAGCGGCACATCGCTGAGGTCGTCCTTCAGTCCGTAAAGCGTCTGCACGCCGGATGCGCTCGCGTTCGCACCGGTGATACCGGGAACGTCGGTTAAGCCGAGGTACTGACCGGTACCGAGATACACCATGCGATAGCGATTGACGACCGCAAGCTCGGGCTCCGTCGTGATCGGCTGTGTGGCGCCGGCCTTGTCGACCAGTGCAGCGAGCTTGCGAATACGCCAGCTCGCCATCGTCGGACCGGAAATATCGAAGCGCCACAAATTGCCCTTCAGATCGCCGCCGTAGACGGCTTCGACCGTGTTGTCTTTATCGGCGTTGTTCACGTATGCGCTGACGTATGCCAGCCCGCTCGGATCGGCGGCCGAGCCGACCCCGGTCGCGAGATCTGCGATCACGGCGCCGTTCACCGGATTGAGCACGAACAGATGTCCTTGGCCGTCGCCGCCGGTCTCCGTACCGTTGTTGTAGCCGGAGGTCACCAGGACCACCCAGCCGGCAGCGCGCGTCTTGGCGATGATGGGCTTGCCGAAGCTGTAGCCCATGTTCGCAGCGTTGCTCGCGCTTGCCGCAGCGGTTGCGATATTGGGAAACTCCCACATCACTTTGGCGGCCAGTTGTGCCTCAGCGGTAACGCTTGGATTGGTCACGTCGAGCGCGTAGTACCCGCGGCCGCCTTTACCTAGCGCGCCCACCAGCAGCGTGCGCCAGCTCGGCGATGCAGGCGCGGACAAATTATTGCCGGCGGTAGAGCTCAGATCGACGTCGCCGAACACCGGCGTGCCGTCGACGTAGAACTTGTGGACGAACGTATCTTTGCTCGCCAGGTTTGCCAGATTGGGAAACACGAGCTTCGGCACGTAGGCCCAGGCTTCAGCGCCGGTCAGCGCGTCGAACGCGTGCAGCATGCCGTCGTTCGCACCCTGGTACACCATTTTGCGGCGTGCAACTGCCGCTGCTTTAAAGTCGAGATAGCCGGCGTCGAGATACGTCGTACGCGGTGCGCCCACGAACACGGGTTCTGCGTCGACGATGTCACCGAGCACTGCGATATTGTCCGGTATCGTCGCGGCGAACGGCGGACGCGGGCCGCGGCTGCGAAACTTCGCACCTTCTTTGCTGCGATCGCCGCGCAGATAATCGAGCACAGTCTGATCGTTCGTCAACGCGGCCTGTTGCGCGGCGTTCAGCGAAGACCATTGCAACGCTTTGCCTGCGGCGCCGTCGTAGGTCGCGATAATGCGCGGATTGCTGGCCAGATTGCGTGCCGCCAGTTGTTTCTGCGGCGACGGATTCCACAGCGGGGTGGCTGACGGCTGACCGGTGCTCACGTCGATGAGATAGGCGTTCAAGTCGCCTGCCCACGCACCGGCGTTATAGCTCGACGCGTAGGTGAAGTTGTCGCCCGGCACCGGATTCGGGTTGCTGATCGCAACTGCCGCGCCGGAGCCACCCTTCGCCACCACGTTGTTCACCACGTCGAGAATCGCGTTGCGCGTTTCTTCCGGCGAGTCGGCTTTGATCATCTGGCCGCGGCCGTTGATCGTTGCGTGCCACAATTCGTCGATTGCTTTTGTACTGTGCACGGCAATCGTCGGATCGGAGGTATTCCAGTTCGGCGGCGACGTGTAGGGATTGGCGTTTTGCGCGGCGAACGCGGGCACGCCGAAGACTTCGCCGTGCAAGCCGAGGATCAATCCATAAGTGTTTAGATGCAGGTTCGGATTTTTGTCGGCGTCGGGACCTAGGTCGTTCGGGTTGACCGGCACGCGGCCGGCTTTCAGGTCCGGACGCAGGTTGATCGTGTAGTACTTCATCGCCATGTCGGCCATCGTGTCGCTCCACTTGTCCTGATAGGGAGCGGTGATCACGCTACCGTCGACGGTGAACTGCTTGTTGTATGGAAACGTGCTGGATGGCGCGGCGCCGTCGAAGTTGCCGTAGCCTGTAGGCCCGCCATCGGAGGCAAAACCGTCGGTGATTACGAATTGCGCATTGAACTGACATGCGTCTGTGATCGGTCCGCCAGTCTTGCGAAGGAACTGCTGGCCGACGAAATCGATCGTCTCGCGAGTCGGCGTGCCGCCGAAACCTTTGATCGCATACACCAGCCCCAGCAAACGATGCTCATCGACATCCGGCGTCACCTTGTCGAAGTCGTACATGGTGATGTCTTTCAAATCGTTGAAGCGGACATAGCCGCTGCGCAGATTGCGCACGCCGTCGAACGCATTGCCGACTGCGGCATTCAAGCTCAAATGCCGCTTGCGATAGTACTGAAACCAATTGGCGAAATTCTGAATTTCCTCAGCGTAGGTACATGCCGCTCCGGCGCAGTCGTCGCGCGCCGCGGCTTTCGCCGGAAACACCGTCGCGGGTTTGATTTCCACTTTGATTAATTTGGCGCCATCGAAGCCGTATGCATCGGGCGTCGCCACCGTGTTATCTACGCGGTAATAAGTCGCCGGGTAGTACTCGATCTGCACGTCGGCGTGATTGGCGACCGTCATGTTGATCGCAGGACCGGTGACCGGCATCCCCTGCGCGAGACAACTCGTCAGGGTGCTGTTGATGAGACATCTATTCCGGGTCGGATCTGCGGCAAGCCATGGCAGGCAGATTTTGTCGTCCTTGGAGGCGCACAAGCGATACTTCGCCCCGGCGGGAACGACCATCCCCGCGAACATGCGGAACACGAAGTTCGGCGTCGGATTCATCGCCGTATTGACGGTGACATCGAGCGCACTGGTGCCATATAGTGGATGGCTTCGCGCGGCTTTTATATTGGCGTTTGCCGGACGGCATAAAAACGTCGTGCCGCTGCCGGCGACGGTACCCGATGGACACTTTCCGCTCGCATCGTTGTACGGCTTCCACGGCGTGTAGTGGATTGCCGGGTTGTAATACTGTCTGTTGTAAGCAGCGCTGCGCAGCGATGCGAACTGCGCCGTCGGCGCGACCGCGTAGTGACGTTCGAGCTCATCGGGATACGAGCGGGTATCGCAATCGCCGCCGCAGTATCCATTCGGAAACAAATAAATGTATTTCTTCCACGGCGCGGCTTCGATGCCGGTCATGTTGTAGTTGGCCGGTCCGATGCCGCCGAACGGTTTGGCGACGAAATCGATCCCGTCGTTGGGATTGCGCCCTTGAAAGCGGCCGTCGCCCGAGTGCCACCAGACCGCGCCGTCGCTGGTATCGAAACTGACTTCATCGTCGGTGCTGCCCGAATCGTCGATCGCGAGAACCAGGTTGGGATTGGGCCGCTTCGCCGCTGCAAGTGGCAGATCGGAGATGTCGGTCGCAGCAGCGGGCGCAGATCCAAACGTCGCAAACGCGACCGTAGAGATCAAGGCCAGAGCCAGGATTTTGTCACCGAAAACACAACGCACTGCCATGATTCGAACTCCCTTGCGGAACTGCGGCAAACAATCGATACGAAAACGGGTGCGCTCAGAACGCGAGAACGGCTTGCGCCATGCTCACCGTGTTGCGCGGACCTTCGACGCGCACGGTGACGCGGTAATTCACTGCGTTCGCCGTGGTGAAAACCGATGAGCCCTGTTTTTTGCTGCCGACGTTCTGCGCCTGATCGACCACGCAGTTGTTCTGAATATCGGTGACCGGCAAGGTGCCGTTGCACAGCCGCTCGATCACGTGGCGCACGATATAACCCGACACGTTTTGCGACGGCACCGCATCCCAGTTCACCGTGGTGGGGATTCCATCGCCATCGAGCGGCTGCATGAGCGGAAAGTATTGATTGGCGATCGGCGCATCCAGACTGGCCGCCATGATCGTGGGCATCTGCGTAAATGCGGCTTCGATGCCGGCGTCGGTTGCCTGCAATGCGGTTTGCCTGAACGCGAAGTTGCCGGCGATCACGTTGCCGGTGTCGACCGAGCGGACCAGCGCAATGCCGGCGAGAGTAAGCGCGACCAACACGATAAGCGAAATGACCAGCGTGATGCCGCGCTGCGCCTGATGATTTACGCGCGGGAGCCGCGCTCGCGAATTCGTGCACGCGCTCCGTGCCGCTGCGATCGAGCGCGGCGTGTATTCGGATCCGTGCGACTTCATACGTTCCCCCACAGCACGTTGCGCAGTGGAACGATGGTTTCGTAGACGCGATAGCGATAGCGCTGCCAGTCGGGGTCTGCGCTCAGATCGATCAGCGGCGCGGGTCTCGAGGCGGTGTCCTTCCATGCGCACGGCCCGTTTTTTGTGCCCGAGTTATTCACGCAGATCGGCGTGACGTTGCCTTTTTCGAGGATCGG
>JBBRGM010000054.1:0-15335 GCA_038240725.1 Burkholderiales bacterium
CTACGGCGAGTATCACGCGCTCAAGAAAATCAGCATGGAAGTGCCGGAGAAGAAGATCACCGCCTTCATCGGTCCGTCGGGCTGCGGCAAGTCGACGTTTCTGCGCACCTTGAATCGCATGTACGACCTGTATCCGCGCCAGCGTGCCGAGGGCGAAATCATATTCAATGGCGCCAACGTTCTGGCGCCGAAGCAGGACGTAAATTTGTTGCGAGCCAAGATCGGCATGGTGTTTCAAAAGCCGACGCCGTTTCCCATGTCGATCTACGACAACATCGCCTTCGGCGTGCGGCTCTACGAACGTCTGCCGAAAGCGCAGATGGACGAGCGCGTGGAATGGGCGCTCAACAAAGCCGCGCTGTGGAACGAGGTGAAAGACAAGCTCGGGCAAAGCGGTTTGAGCCTGTCGGGCGGCCAGCAGCAGCGTCTGTGTATCGGGCGCGGCATTGCGGTCAAACCCGAAGTGCTGCTGCTGGACGAGCCTACATCGGCGCTCGATCCGATCTCCACCGCCAAGATCGAAGAGCTCGTATCCGAGCTTACGCACGACTACACGATCGTCATCGTGACGCACAACATGCAGCAGGCCGCGCGCGTGTCCGACTACACCGCTTACATGTATCTCGGCGAGCTTATCGAGTTCGACAGCACCGACACGTTGTTCATCAAGCCGAAGAACAAGGCGACGGAAGACTACATCACGGGCCGATTCGGTTAGCTGCGTCGTTCGGCGCTGCGCATATGCGGACGCGCCGCCGGATGACTCGCCCCGTAATTACTCGACGGGCGCAAAACTGCCAGCGCCATATTTTCTTGGCGCAGAACTACCGGCGCCAAATTTCCTGGCGCTGCATGGTCTGCCGCGAATTCCCTAGTCGCTACGCCCGTGCTCGCTGGGCGCCGAAATTGACCCATGCCCGCTCTCGGAGTACCATCCTCCGGCTTTTCGCTGGCCCGCTTCCCAAGTGATTCCGGGCGCTTCCCAGGTGCCGAGAGGTGCCGAGACTGCAGAAGTCAGCTCAGAGGGAAGTCCGCCCAGGTCGCGCCACATTTCTAGTTTCTAGTCGGCATTTGAATTCGGATGAACATGCGAGCCAAGCTAGTCGCGGGTAACTGGAAGATGCACGGCTCCCTGTCAGCCAACGAAAAGCTGTTAAGTGAGGTGGTCACCGGCTGCGCTGGATTGCAGCGCGCACGTGTTGCCGTATGCGTGCCTTACCCGTATCTTGCACAGGCGCAGGTGCTGCTCACCGGAACGCCGCTGCTGTGGGGCGCGCAGAACGTCAGCGAGCACGCGAAAGGTGCCTACACCGGGGAGGTGTCTGCGGCGATGCTGTCCGACTTCGGCTGCACGTACGTCACAGTGGGGCATTCCGAGCGGCGCACGCTGTATGATGAAGACAGCGAGACGGTCGCGCTCAAGTTCGAAACAGCAAAGAATGCGGGATTGATGCCGATCCTGTGCGTGGGCGAAACGCTGGAGCAGCGCGACGCAGGTAAGACGCAGGCCGTGGTCGATGAGCAACTTGCCGCGGTGATGGATAAGTTCGGGGTGGAGGCGCTGAGCGCCGGCGTGGTCGCCTACGAGCCGGTGTGGGCCATCGGCACCGGCAAGACCGCGACACCCGAGCAGGCGCAGGCGGTACATCGCCACATTCGCGAACGCATCGCGGCGCAGAGTAAGGACGTCGCGGAAAAACTGCTGATTCTGTATGGCGGCAGCGTGAAGGGTGCCAACGCCGCCGAGTTGTTCGCGATGGCGGACATCGACGGCGGACTGATCGGCGGCGCATCGCTCATCGGATCGGATTTCATAGCCATCTGCCGTGCGGCAGAGGGCGCGTAAAAGAACTGCTTAAAGAACTGTCAGGCTCATTACATGATCGAAATTCTGCTTCTAGTGCTGCACGTACTCGCAGCGATCGGCGTTATCGGACTGGTCCTGCTGCAACATGGCAAGGGCGCGGACATGGGTGCAGCGTTCGGCAGCGGCTCATCGGGCAGCTTGTTCGGCGCATCGGGCTCCGCCAATTTCCTCAGCCGCTCGACGGGCGCGCTGGCCGCAGTGTTTTTTCTGACGAGCATGGCCCTGACCTACGTGACCAGTCATAAGCCGCAGACCAACAGCGTCATGGAGATTCAAAAGAGCGAGCCGGCGACGGGCGTGCCTGCCGTACCGGTGACTCCGCCCACGACGCCGGCGCCGCAGAGCGTGCCGCAATCGGCTCCGCAGGGCGGAGATTCGAAGCTCAAGGACATTCCGAAATAGCGCTGCCGAAGCTTGCAGCAGCGGCCGGCGGAATGAGGCTGATGGAGTAAAGCGGCCGAACACAGCCGATATGGACGAATGCCGACGTGGTGGAATTGGTAGACACGCCGTCTTGAGGGGGCGGTGGCGAAAGCCGTGTGAGTTCGAGTCTCATCGTCGGCACCAGACATCGAGAACGCAGGCGACTCAATGTGAGCGCGTGCGGATCCGTAAAGGGGGAGTTGAGGCGCTGCAGAATCGCTGCCGCGCTTACATTTGCATGAGCCTTCCCCTCTAGGCGGCTCTGAAACGGGATATGCTCGGACAGTACTTTCCGATCTTGATGTTCATCGGCGTGGGCTTGGCAATCGGCGTTCTGCTGCCATTGCTGGGCGGAGCCGCCTCTCGCTTGCTCGGGGTGCATCGCCCCGACCCCGAAAAGCTCTCGCCTTACGAGTGCGGCTTCGAAGCTTTCGAAGATGCGCGTATGAAGTTCGACGTGCGCTACTACCTCGTCGCCATTCTGTTCATTCTCTTCGATCTTGAAATCGCCTTCCTGTTTCCCTGGGCTGTGGTGCTGCACGAGATCGGCATGTTCGGTTTCGTCTCGATGATGATCTTCCTTGGAATTCTGGTGGTCGGCTTCATCTACGAATGGAAGAAAGGTGCGCTCGAATGGGAATGATGCGAGTCCTGCGCGCGTGCCTGACCCAGATGTCTGCCAAGGTTACTAAATGAATATCGAAGGCGTTACCGAAAAAGGTTTTGTCACCACCACGCTCGATAGCGTCATCAACTGGACGCGTACCGGCTCGCTGTGGCCGATGACGTTCGGCCTGGCCTGTTGCGCGGTGGAAATGATGCACGCCGGCGCTGCACGCTATGACCTCGATCGCTTCGGGATCGTGTTCCGTCCGAGCCCGCGGCAGTCCGATGTGATGATCGTTGCCGGCACGTTGTGCAACAAGATGGCCCCCGCTCTGCGCAAGGTATACGACCAGATGGCCGAGCCGCGCTGGGTGATCTCTATGGGCTCCTGTGCCAACGGCGGGGGCTATTACCATTACTCTTATTCCGTCGTGCGCGGCTGCGATCGCATCGTTCCGGTCGACGTGTATGTTCCCGGCTGCCCGCCGACCGCGGAGGCGCTTCTGTACGGCATCATTCAGTTGCAGAACAAGATCCGCCGCACCAACACCATCGCCCGCTAGACCGGCCATGACCGCCAGGCTCGATCAGCTGCAAACTGTCCTGCAACAGCGATTCGAAGGTCGCCTGGTCTCGCTGACGCAAGCGCTGGGCGAGGTCACGATGGTGATCGCCGCGGCCGATCTGCTACCTTGCGCGCGCGTGCTGCGCGATGATCCCGAGCTGCGCTTCGAACAACTGATCGATCTCTGCGGTGTGGACTACGCGCGCTACAAAAACGAAGCGTACGCAGGGCCGCATTACGCGGTCGTCTACCATCTGCTGTCGATGACGCATAACCGGCGTCTGCGTTTGCGCATCTTTGCCGAAGACAACGAGCTGCCGGTGGTCGATTCGGTGCACGACATCTGGCCGGGCGTGAACTGGTTCGAGCGCGAAGCATTCGATCTGTTCGGCATCATCTTCACCGAGCATCCCGACCTGCGCCGCCTGCTCACCGATTACGGTTTCGTCGGCCATCCATTCCGCAAAGACTTTCCGCTGTCGGGCACGGTCGAGATGCGCTACGACCCGGAGCAGCAGCGTGTAATTTATCAGCCGGTGAGCATCGAGCCGCGCGAAATCGTGCCGCGCGTTTTGCGCGAAGAGAATTATGGCGAAGTGGAGCCCGACTAGCGCGATGCTCAAGTCTTCGACGACGGCATCACTGCATATTTGTGCGGCCCGAAATGCCTGAGATTAAAAACTACACGATGAATTTTAGCTTCGACATAACCGAGATAAGGCTCACGTTAGTCTTCGCTGCAACACGCGCATGCCGCGCCTGTTGTGGGCCACGCCACTATATTTCTGCGGCCCAAAGTGCCTGAAATTAAGAACCACACAATGAATTTTAGCTCCGACATAACCCGGACAAGGCTCGGGTTAGTCTGCTCTGCAACACGCGCTTGCCGCGCCTGTTGTGGCCCGCGCCACTATTTTTCTGCGGCCCAAAGTGCCTGAAATTAAGAACTACACAATGAACTTTAGCTCCGACATAACCCGGATGAACCTCGGGTTAGTCTGCTCTGCAACAGTCGCGTGCCGCGCCTGTTGTGGGCCACGCTTGCATATTTCTGCGGCCCGAAATGCCTGAAATTAAGAACTACACAATGAATTTCGGGCCGCAGCATCCGGCTGCGCACGGCGTGCTGCGGCTGGTGCTCGAGCTCGATGGCGAGGTCATTCAGCGCGCCGATCCGCACATCGGGTTGTTGCATCGGGCAACCGAAAAGTTGGCCGAGCACAAGACGTACATGCAGTCGCTGCCGTACATGGATCGGCTCGATTACGTGTCGATGATGTGCAATGAGCACGCATACTGTCTTGCGATCGAGAAGCTGCTGCAGATCGAAGTGCCGCTGCGGGCGCAGTACATTCGCGTTCTGTTCGACGAGATCACGCGCGTGCTGAATCACCTGTTGTGGCTCGGCGCACATGCGCTGGACATCGGCGCGATGACGGTGTTCCTCTATTGCTTCCGCGAGCGCGAAGATTTGATGGATTGCTACGAGGCCGTGTCGGGCGCGCGCATGCACGCTGCGTACTATCGGCCGGGTGGCGTGTATCGCGATCTGCCGGGACGGATGCCGCAGAATCGCGCGTCGACCGTGCGCAGCGCGGACGACACCAAGCAGCGCAACGCCAACCGCCAAGGCAGTCTGCTCGATTTCATCGAAGACTTCGCCAAGCGCTTTCCCAAGCTCGTCGACGATTACGAAACGCTGCTCACCGACAACCGCATCTGGAAACAGCGCACGGTCGGCATCGGCGTGGTGACGCCGGAACGTGCTATTGCACTCGGCTTCACGGGTCCGATGTTGCGCGGATCGGGCATCGCCTGGGACTTGCGGAAGAAACAGCCGTACATGGTGTACGACCGCATGGCGTTCGACGTGCCGGTCGGCGTCAACGGCGATTGCTACGATCGCTATCTGGTACGCATCGAAGAGATGCGCCAGAGCACGACGATTATCAATCAGTGCATCGACTGGCTGCGTAAAAATCCGGGGCCCGTGATCGTCGACAACCATAAGGTTGCCCCGCCGTCGCGCGTGGACATGAAGAGCAATATGGAAGAGCTGATTCACCACTTCAAGCTGTTCACCGAAGGCATGCACGTGCCCGAGGGCGAGTCTTATGCTGCGGTGGTAGCGACGAAAGGCGAGTTCGGCATCTATCTGGTTTCCGACGGCGCCAACAAACCCTATCGGCTGAAGATTCGCGCGCCCGGTTTCGTGCATCTGTCGGCGCTCGATGAGATGTCGCGCGGCCACATGATCGCCGACGTGGTGGCGATCATCGGCACGCAAGACATCGTCTTCGGCGAAGTGGATCGGTAAGCAATGACGAGCGATACGACTTCTCTGATGACCGATGCCGATGCGATGAAACGCATCGACGAGGCCATCGCCAAGTATCCGCCGGAGCAGAAACGCTCCGCCGTGATGGCAGCGCTGACCATCGCGCAGGACGAGAAGGGTTATGTTACGGCGGCGGACATGGACTTCGTCGCGCACTATCTCGACATGCCACCGATCGCTGTATACGAAGTGGCCAGCTTCTACGCCATGTACGATCTGGCGCCGGTCGGCAATCACAAGCTGTCGATCTGCACCAATCTGCCGTGCGCGCTATCGGGTGCCAACGAAGCTGCACAGCATTTGAAAGACAAGCTCGGCATCGATTGGAACGGCACGACGGCGGACGGCCGCTTTACTTTGCGCGAAGGCGAGTGCTTCGGCGCCTGCGGCGATGCGCCGGTGATTCTGCACAACAACAAGCAGATGTTGATCGGCATGACGCCGACTAAACTCGATCAGTGGCTGGAAAAGCTGCCCAAATGAAAACTTCGAACCCGCCTTTCGCCCGCGGCCTGTATGGTCCCGACGCGATCATCCTGAAGGACATCGATGGCGCCAACTGGCGCCTGAAAGACTACGAAGCGCGCGGTGGCTATCAAGCGTTGAAAAAAATTCTCAGCGAGAAGATTTCGCCGGAAGCGATCATCGCCGATCTGAAGAAATCCGCGCTGCGTGGGCGTGGCGGCGCTGGCTTCCCGACCGGCTTGAAGTGGAGCTTCATGCCGCGCAATTTTCCCGGTCCGAAATATCTCGTGTGCAATTCCGATGAGGGCGAGCCGGGTACGTTCAAGGATCGCGACATCCTGCGCTACAACCCGCACATCGTGATCGAAGGCATGGCGATCGCCGCCTATGCAATGGGGATTCCGGTCGGCTACAACTACATTCACGGCGAGATCTGGGATACGTTCGAGCGCTTCGAAGAAGCGCTGAAAGAAGCGTATGCCGCCGGCTATCTCGGCAAGAACATTCAGGGCTCCGAGATCAGCTTCGATCTCTACGCGCATCACGGCTGGGGTGCCTACATCTGCGGCGAAGAAACCGCGATGCTCGAATCGCTCGAGGGCAAGAAAGGCATGCCGCGCTTCAAGCCGCCGTTTCCCGCGAGCTTCGGCTTGTACGGCAAGCCGACGACGATCAACAACACGGAAACGTTCGCCGCGGTGCCGTGGATCATTCTCAACGGCGGCGATGCTTTTCTCGCACTGGGACGGCCGAACAACGGCGGCACCAAAGTGTTCTCGATCTCGGGTCACGTCGAGCACCCCGGCAACTATGAAATAAAACTCGGGACCCCGTTCGCTAAACTGCTGGAAATGGCAGGCGGCATGCGCGGGGGCAAGCGTTTGAAGGCATGCATCCCGGGCGGCTCGTCGATGCCGGTTCTGCCTGGCGACCTCATGCTGCAGACGGATATGGACTACGACTCGATCGCGAAGGCGGGGTCGATGCTCGGCTCGGGCGCGGTGATTTGCATGGATGAAACCACCTGCATGGTGCGTGCGCTGCTGCGCCTGTCTTATTTCTACTACGAAGAATCTTGCGGCCAATGCACGCCGTGCCGAGAGGGCACCGGCTGGTTGTATCGCATGGTCAGCGACATCGAGCATGGCCGCGGCACACCCGACCAGCTCGACAAATTAATCTCGGTCAGCGACAACATCGCCGGTCGCACGATCTGCGCGTTGGGCGATGCCGCCGCGCTGCCGGTGAAAAGTTTCATCAAGCACTACCGCGACGAGTTCATCTATCACATCGACCACAAGCGTTGTCTGGTGGAAGAGCTCGCTTATGCGTGAGCTGCATACTGCACCAGCGAGTAAGTTTTCGCGCAACTGCAACCGACTGACGCGCGAGGCGGTGATCTGACATGCCTACGGTCAATCTAGAGATCGACGGTAAGGCGGTGGAAGTGCCCGCCAATTCGACGGTGATCGAAGCCGCCACCAAGCTCGGCATCTATGTGCCGCACTTCTGCTATCACAAGAAGCTCACCATCGCGGCCAACTGCCGCATGTGTCTGGTGCAAGTGGAGAAGGCGCCGAAGCCGCTGCCCGCGTGTGCCACCCCGGTCACCGAGGGCATGAAGGTGTTTACCCATTCGCCGCTCGCGATTCAGGCGCAGAAGGGCGTGATGGAATTTCTGCTGATCAACCATCCGCTCGACTGCCCGATCTGCGACCAGGGCGGCGAATGTCAGTTGCAGGATCTGGCGGTGGGTTACGGCGCCAGCGCTTCGCGCTTCGATCAGCCCAAGCGCGTGGTGCCGAACAAGTTCCTCGGACCGTTGATTTCCACCGACATGACTCGCTGCATCCATTGCACGCGCTGCGTGCGCTTCGGCGTCGAAGTCGCCGGCCAGATGGAGCTCGGCATGGTCGGTCGCAGCGAGCACGCCGAGATCGTGCAGTTCATCGGCAAGACTGTCGACTCCGAATTGTCGGGCAACATGATCGACGTGTGTCCGGTCGGCGCGCTGACTTCGAAGCCGTTCCGGTTCAGCGCGCGCACCTGGGAGCTCACGCGGCGCAAAACGATCAGCCCGCACTGCGGCCTCGGCTCCAATCTCGTCGCGCAGGTCAAGCTCGATCGTGTGCTGCGCGTGCTGCCGATGGAGAAGGAAGATATCAACGAGTGCTGGATCTCCGACAAGGATCGCTTCTCCTACGAGGGCCTGAGCTCGCCGGAGCGGCTCACCCGTCCGATGATCAAGCGCGGCGGCAAGTGGGAAGAAGTCGAATGGCCGATCGCGCTCGAGCATGTTGCGCAAGGATTGCGCGGCGTGCGCGACGCGCACGGCGCGAGCGCAATCGCGGCGCTCGCCTCGCCGCACTCGACGTTCGAAGAATTATTCCTGCTCCAGCGCCTGATGCGCGGCCTCGGGAGCGACAATGTCGACTTCCGTTTGCGGCAAAGCGATTTCGCGCTGGATGGCAAGCGCGCCGGGGCACCGTGGCTCGGCATGCCGGTTGCGGAGCTCAGTCTGCTCGATCGCGTGCTGATCGTCGGCAGCCAGGTGCGCAAAGATCATCCGCTGCTGGCGCATCGCTTTCGCGACGTTGCCAAACGAAATGGCCAAATCAATCTGCTGAACATGCTCGATGACGATCAGCTCATCCGCACGCATCAGAAGCTGATCGTGTCGCCCGCGAACCTGTGCGATGCATTGGCGCAAATAGTGAAAGCGGCCGCACAAGCGAAAAGCGCTTCGTTACCGCCAGCGGTTGCGGCGGCAACGCTCAGTGTGAAGGTCGGCGAAGCGGCGCAGCGCATCGCGGACAGCCTGGCATCAGGCGCCAATGCCGCGGTGTTCCTCGGTAATCTCGCGCAACATCATCCGCAGGCGAGCCAGCTGCACATGCTGGCTTCGGCACTGGCGCAGGTGTGCGGCATCCGCGTCGGTTTCCTCGGCGAAGCCGCGAACAGCGTCGGCGGCTACATGGCCAAAGCACTGCCGGCCGATGCGTCAGCCGGACTCAACGCTGATCAGATGCTTGCGAAGTCGCAGCGTGCGTACGTGCTGCTGCACGCTGAGCTCGAGCTCGATTCAGGCAATCCAAGTCAAGCGATGCGCGCGATGAGCGAAGCGGATTTCGTAGTGGCGCTCTCGCCGTTCCGGCACAAAGCCGTGCATTACGCCGATGTGCTGCTGCCGATCGCGCCGTTCACCGAGACTGCCGGTTCGTTCATCAACACCGAAGGCCGGCTGCAGACATTCAGCGCCGTTGCCCGTACGCTCGGCGAAACACGACCCGCGTGGAAGGTGCTGCGGGTGCTCGGCAATCTGTTCGGCGTGGCTGGTTTCGGTTACGACACGGCAGAAGACGTACGCGCCGACGCCGTTCGGTCGACCGATTTATCCGCGCTGTCCAATGACGTTGCGGACACCAGCGTCGCGCCGATCAGGAGCGCAGGCAGCGGCGGTCTGCAAAGAATCGCCGACGTGCCGATCTACTTCGCCGATCCGCTGGTGCGGCGCTCGGAGCCGCTGCAGGAAACCGTCGACGCCGCAGGGCCAGTCGCTTCGATGTCCGGTGAGACGCTGCAACAGCTCGGAGTGAATGCAGGGGACACAGTACGCATTACGCAAGAGGGCGGCGAAGCGGTGTTGATCGCAGTTCGCGATGATCGCATTCCGCGCGATTGCGTTCGCGTTCCGGCCGCACACGTCAGCACGTCGACGCTCGGATCGATGTTCGGCACCGTCCAGCTCGAACGCGTTGCATCGGAAGATGAGGTGAGCGCCTGATGGGCGAGTTCCTCGAACAGACGCTCGGGCCGATCGGCATCGCCGTGTGGACGCTGATGAAGATCGTCGCGATCTCGATCCCGCTCATTCTCAGCGTCGCTTACCTGACATTGGCCGAGCGCAAGGTGATCGGCTACATGCAGGTGCGCATCGGACCGAACCGCGTCGGCTACCGCGGTCTGCTGCAGCCGTTCGCCGATGTGTTGAAACTGCTCATCAAAGAAATCATCGTGCCCTCGGGCGCGAACAAGTTCTTGTTCGTGGTCGCACCGATCCTGGTTCTGACGCCGGCCCTCGCGGCGTGGGCCGTGATACCGTTTTCTCACGAGCTGGTGCTGGCGAATATCGATGCGGGGTTGCTGTACATCCTGGCGATGACGTCGATCGGCGTGTATGGCGTGATCATCGCGGGCTGGGCATCGAATTCGAAATATGCGTTCCTCGGCAGTCTGCGCTCGGCGGCGCAGATCGTCGCGTACGAGCTCGCGATGGGATTTGCGCTGGTCGGCGTGCTGTTGGCCGCGCACAGCATGAACCTCGGCCAGATCGTAATGGGGCAGGCGAGCCGTTACGGTCTGCTGTCGTGGTATTTCATTCCGCTGTTCCCGCTGTTTCTGGTATATGTCATTTCCGGTGTCGCGGAAACCAACCGTGCGCCGTTCGACGTGGCCGAAGGCGAATCGGAAATCGTCGCGGGCTTTCACGTGGAATACTCCGGCATGACGTTCGCGCTATTCTTCCTGGCCGAATACATGAACATGATTTTGATTGCAGCCTTGTGCTCTCTCATGTTCCTCGGCGGCTGGCTCTCGCCGGTGCCGTTTTTGCCGGACGGTTTTCCCTGGCTGCTGCTGAAAATCGGTTTCGTCCTGTTCCTGTTCTTGTGGTTTCGCGCCACGTTCCCGCGCTATCGGTACGACCAGATCATGCGGCTCGGTTGGAAGATTTTGATTCCGATTACGCTGATCTGGCTGGTCGTGGTTGCAGCGTGGACGCAGACGCCATTCTGGTTGTGGGGTTGAGGTGATACATCGCATCCGCGAATTTTTCGCCACGTTTCTGCTCTACGAACTGCTGAAAGGCATGGCGCTCACCGGCCGGCACTTCTTCGCGCGCAAAATTACGGTGCAATTTCCCGAAGAGAAGACGCCGCAGTCGCCGCGCTTCCGTGGGCTGCACGCGCTGCGACGGTATCCAAATGGCGAAGAGCGCTGCATCGCCTGCAAACTGTGCGAAGCGGTGTGCCCTGCGCTGGCGATCACGATCGAATCCGAGCAGCGCGCCGACGGCACTCGTCGGACCACTCGGTACGACATCGATCTGACCAAATGCATTTTCTGCGGCTTCTGCGAAGAGTCCTGTCCGGTGGATTCCATCGTCGAAACGCGCATTCTGGAATATCACGGAGAGCGGCGAGGAGATTTGTTGTACACGAAGGAAATGTTGCTGGCTGTGGGCGATCGTTATGAAGAGCAGATTGCGCAGGATCGGACGGATGATGCGCTGTACCGCTGAGCGCGCTCGCATGAGCGAGCCGCGTGCGTTCGATCCGCAGCCGATGGCGGTCTGAGATGCCGATATTCCAGACCGTCATTTTCTATCTGTTTGCCGCGGTTCTTATTCTCGCGGCACTGCGCGTGATCACGGCGCGCAACCCGGTACACGCGGCGCTGTTTCTCGTGCTCGCCTTCGGCACCGCGTCGGTCATGTGGCTTCTGCTGGAGGCTGAGTTTCTCGCGATCGCGCTGATTCTGGTTTACGTTGGCGCGGTGATGGTGCTGTTCCTGTTCGTGGTGATGATGCTCGATATCAACATCGACGTGCTGCGCGAGGGCTACTGGGATTATCTCGTGCCGGGGCTGGTGGTGGCCGGGATCATGGTCGCGGAGATGACGATCGTGCTGGTCGGGAGACATGCAAACCTTCTGACTCTCGCCGGACCGCCGGCTAAGCCGCAGGGCTATAGCAATACGAAAGAGCTGGGCCGGTTGATCTATACCGACTACGTTTATCCGTTCGAGATCGCAGCGGTCGTGCTGCTAGTTGCCATCGTCGCTGCGATCGCGCTTACCTTGCGGGAGCGTAAAGATTCCAAGTATCAGAATCCCGCGCGCCAGGTCCTCGCGCAGCGTCGCGACCGAGTACGTTTGATCTCGATGCCTGCGGAGAAGCGCACGGATGCGTGATCTACAGAGCATGCCGCGAGGCGGTGCGCGCGAGTGATTACGCTCTCGCACTATCTGGTGCTCGGCGCCATCCTGTTCGCGATCAGCGTGGTCGGCATCTTTCTCAACCGCAAGAACGTGATCATTTTGCTGATGGCGATCGAGCTGAATCTACTTGCGGTCAATACCAACTTCGTCGCGTTTTCGCATTATCTGCAGGACGTCTCCGGTCAGATCTTCGTATTCTTCATTCTGACTGTGGCCGCCGCGGAATCCGCGATCGGCCTCGCGATTCTGGTTTGTCTGTTCAGGACGTTGCGGACCATCAATGTCGACGATATCAATCGCCTCAAAGAGTAGCGCATGAACGAAAGCAGCCAGGCACATTTGTCCGAAAGCGTGAGCCGATGAGCGTCGACTGGCGGCGGGCGCACCCATGCCGAACGGCGCATCGCGTTTCCCGTTCGGTCCCCGCGGCATGAAGGCACTCTACCTCGTCGTCCCGCTGGCGCCGCTGTTCGGCGCGATTCTCGCCGGTTTGTTCGGACGCTTCACCGGCCGCCGTGGCGCGCACCTGGTAACCATCGCGGCAATGATCGTGTCGCTGGCGGCGTCGTTCTTCGTGTTCCAGGATGTGCAGGCTGGACATCTTTTCAACGGACCGGTCTACACCTGGATCACCAGCGGCGGCTACAGCTTCGACATCGGTTTTCTGATCGACCCGCTTACCACGCTGATGATGCTGGTAGTGACGTTCGTCTCGCTTATGGTGCACATCTACACCATCGGTTATATGCACGACGACCCCGGCTACACGCGCTTCTTCAGCTACATCTCGCTGTTCACGTTTTCCATGCTGATGCTGGTGATGTCGAACAATTTCCTGCAACTGTTCTTCGGCTGGGAGGCGGTCGGCCTGGTGTCGTATCTACTCATCGGCTTCTGGTACACGCGCCCGACAGCGGTCTTCGCTAGTCTCAAAGCGTTCCTCGTTAACCGCGTCGGCGACCTCGGTTTCCTGCTTGGGATTGCATTGATCCTCGCCTACACAGGCAGCCTCGATTACGCAACCGTGTTCGGCAAGGCCGGCGATCTGGCCAAGCACTCGATCGAGATTTTTCCGGGCGCGCCGTGGTCGCTGATGACTGTGATCTGCCTGTTGCTGTTCGTCGGCGCGATGGGCAAATCGGCGCAGTTTCCGCTGCACGTCTGGCTGCCGGATTCGATGGAAGGCCCGACGCCGATCTCGGCGTTGATCCATGCGGCGACGATGGTGACCGCCGGTATTTTCATGGTGTCGCGCATGTCGCCGCTGTTCGAGCTGTCGACCACTGCGCTCAGCGTAGTGTTGATCATCGGTTCCATCACTGCGTTTTTCATGGGGCTGCTCGGTATCGTCAACAACGACATCAAACGCGTGGTCGCGTACTCCACGCTGTCGCAGCTGGGTTACATGACGGTCGGCCTGGGCGCCTCGGCGTACGCGGCCAGCATGTTCCATTTGTTCACGCACGCGTTCTTCAAGGCGCTGCTATTCCTCGCAGCCGGCTCGGTCATCATCGCCATGCATCACGAGCAGGACATGCGGCGGATGGGCGGCTTGCGCAGATACATGCCGATCACTTACTGGACGGCGCTGATCGGATCGCTCGCGTTGTGCGGCATCCCGCCATTCGCCGGTTTCTTCTCGAAAGACAGCCTGATCGAAGCGGTGGGTTTGTCGCACACGCCGGGCGCGAGCATCGCTTATGTCGCAGTGCTGTCGGGCGTATTCATCACCGCGTTGTATACATTCCGGATGATGTTCATGACGTTCCATGGCCGCGAACGATTTCACGACGCTGCGTACGACCATGGCGCGCATCGCGCTGCATCGGACAACGCCGCATCACATCACGACGTATCACATCACGGCGCAGCCAGCCACGCAGACTCCCGCGACGCCGCCGCGTCGGGCGCGCCGGCAACGCATGCCGAACCGGATACGGGTCACGATCATCACGTGGGCCCGCCCCACGAAACCGGCTGGGTGATTACGGTCCCGCTGATCCTGCTCGCCGTGCCATCGGTCTATGCCGGTTGGGCGTACATCGAGCCATTGTTATTCGGCACCTATTTCGGCAATGCTATCTATGTCGCCGAGCCGCATAACGTGCTCGCACATATCGCGGAAGAATTCCATGGCGTGCCGGCGTTCGTGTTGCACGGATTACTGACGCCGACGTTCTGGCTTGCGATCGCGGGCATTGTCGCAGCCTGGTATCTGTATCTGGTCAAGCCGGATCTGCCGGGCAAGATCGCGAACCGTTTCCGCGCGCTCTACACGCTGCTGTCCAACAAGTATTACATCGACGAGTTCTATCAAAAGGCGTTCACCCAAGGCGCGCTTCGCGTCGGCTCGCTGTTCTGGAAGGTCGGCGACGTGGCCGTGATTGACGGCTTCTTCGTCAACGGCGCAGCGCGCGTCGTCGCCTGGAGCGCCGCAATCATCCGGCGCTTTCAGTCGGGCTATGTCTATCACTACGCGTTCATGATGCTGATCGGCGTTTTCGTTCTCCTTACGCTGTGGTTCGCGCGCGCGTGATGAGCCGCTCACCAGACCAATAACAGACATGCTGCTCGGGCTCCCTCTCTTAAGCCTCGTCATCTGGCTGCCGATCATTTTCGGCGTGGTGGTGCTCGCCACCGGCTCGGATCGCTCGCCGCGCGCCGCCCGCTGGCTGGCACTCATCGGCGCGCTGCTGGGATTCCTGGTCACCCTGCCCTTGTATGGGCAGTTCGACATTGCTGCGCACGGCATGCAGTTCCAGGAGATCGCGCCGTGGATCTCGCAATTTCGCGTTCACTATCATCTCGGCATCGACGGTGTTTCCCTGCTGCTCATTCTGCTCAACAGTTTTACTACCGTGCTGATCGTGATCGCCGGCTGGCGTGTCATCGAAACGCGCGTGGCGCAGTACATGGCCGCGTTTTTGTTTCTCTCCGGTCTCATGAACGGCGTATTTTCCGCGCTGGATGGTTTGCTGTTCTACGTTTTTTTCGAAGCCACCTTGATACCGATGTTCATCATCATCGGTGTGTGGGGCGGCCCCAACCGCGTATACGCGGCGTTGAAGTTTTTT
>JBBRGM010000055.1:0-15239 GCA_038240725.1 Burkholderiales bacterium
CGGACAACCGTTGGGTGAGATTATCGAACATGTAGATTGCGGACCGGGAGAACGACTCCAGAAAGGATGTTGTAGACTTGCATGACAGGTGCGTGCACTCAAACTTGGGGCATCCCCCAATGTAAATCGATCTTGGCATCGCGCACACCTGATGCGATCGATCACAGTAGCAATGCATCTGCACCACTAAACGCCCGGGCACCACCGACGCCGGGACAGCGCACGCCACATCGCATGCCTCAGATTTTACCCTATCTCCTGTGCTCGGCTTTGTACGTCGTGGTTGCGTTACTTTTGATTCGCCTGCTCTCGCGACCGCAAGCACAAGCGCAGCCGGACCTGAAATCTCTGCATGCCAGCACGCTCGTGCCGCTTTTACTGCACACGGTTTTGCTATATCGGTCGGTGTTCGCAGACGATCAGATGTACCTCGGCGCAGGCGATGCCGTGTCCGTCATCATCTGGCTCACGGTGGCGATCTACTGGGTCGGGGGTATCTTCTATCGATTGGAAGGTCTACAAGTGTTCATCACCGCGGCCGCCGCCGTGCTGGTCTGGGCGCCTCTGGCGTTCCCGTCGGTGCATCCGCTCGCGCATACCAGCCTGCCGGCGTTTCGTCTGCACATTCTCATCTCGCTGTTGGCCTACAGCCTGTTCACGATCGCTTCGCTGCAAGCGTTGCTGATGGCGATCCTGGAGAAGCGCCTGCACGGAGGACGTCTACCGCGATTTCTCCAATCGCTGCCGCCATTGCTCTCGATGGAAAAGCTGCTGTTCCGCATTCTGGGGTTCGGAACGCTGCTGCTGACGTTGACCTTGGGGTCGGGCATGTTGTTTTCGGAAGAACTATTCGGACAGCCGTTGAAGTTCACGCACAAGGTCGTGTTCGGCATTCTCGCGTGGTGCATCTTCGCCGCGTTGCTCACCGGCCGTCGCGTCTACGGCTGGCGTGGCAAGCTGGCCCTAAACTGGACGCTGCTGGGATTCCTTGCCCTCGTACTGGCCTATGTGGGGAGCAAGTTCGTGCTGGAAATTATCCTTCGCCGCTGAGCAGAATCGAGGGTGGCGCCCCTTCGCACTCTCTAACGCCCGCCAATAGGCCGCTCTCGCCAAAAGCTACCCTCTCGTGGCTGCTTAATCTTTGCGATACGCAGTCGATAAGAGTGAACCAATCGATGCTGCCTCAAGCGCTCGGCAGGTTCGACGCTCGTCTCGACCCAGTTCAACCTCCTTGTTCGTCGGCATTTGTTCTGGACACAGGGATCAGGATCGGAGGCATTGCTCCACCCGTACCAGCGTCAGCACGGCGGAGAGCAGAGGCATATGAGCAGAGCGGCGATGGAAGGTGGGCGGTAGTTAGTTAACGCCTTTTGAGCCTGCGTCGCCAGTCGCTATTTGGCGAAAAAAGCTTTGCTTTACAAGCAGATCGTCACGCGGCATCATCTTCACGTAAATTCGGAGATGCAAGGACTAAATGGGTGCTGCCACGACAGAAAGCCAACTGACCGGGCTCGGACGCGCAATGGTCCAGAAAGGACTGCTCGCGGAGCGCGAGGCCGAACAGTTTCAGATCAGAGCTAACGAGTCGGGAATTACGTTTGTCGAGCAGGTTATCGCCAGCAAGAAATTCGGCGAAGCGGAAGTCGCCGAGTTCGCCGCACAAACATTCGGATTTCCGTTGATAGACCTCAACGGATTCGATATCGATCATCTTCCCGTCAAGTTCATCGAACCGAAAGCGTTGCAAAGCCGACGCGCGCTGCCGCTTTATCAACGCGGAAATCGGTTGTTCGTCGCAATTTCCGACCCGACCAATCGGGTCGCGATGGACCAGATCAAGTTCCAGACCGGACTGCATATCGAAGCGATCGTAGTAGAGGACACCAAGCTCGCAGGGGTCATCGGCAAGCTGCTGGCCGCCGCCGGAGTAAACCTGCAGGATCTGGTCAACGAGGAGATGGCGGCGGACCTCACCGAAGCCGATCCCGAACCCCCGCCCGACACCAACACCGTAGAGATCGATGACGCGCCGGTCGTGCGCTACATCCAGAAGATTATGCTGGATGCTATCAACAGCGGCGCGTCAGACATTCATTTCGAGCCCTACGAGAAGGTCTATCGCATCCGCTATCGCATTGACGGGGAACTGTACGAGATTGCAACGCCTCCGCTTGCCATCAAGGAAAAGATCGCATCGCGCATAAAAGTAATCTCGAAGCTCGATATCTCGGAGAAGCGCGTGCCGCAAGACGGCCGCATGAAGTTGGTTTTGTCCAAGACGAAGTCGATTGATTTTCGCGTCAGCACGCTGCCAACGCTGTTCGGCGAAAAACTCGTGCTTCGCATATTGGATTCATCCAGCGCTACGCTCGGCATCGAGGCGCTTGGCTATGAGCCTGAGCAGCGCGATTCCTTAATGCAGGCAATCAACCGGCCGTATGGAATGATCCTCGTGACCGGTCCAACCGGTTCGGGTAAAACCGTATCGCTGTATACCTGCCTGAATATTTTGAATCAGCCCGGCGTGAACATTTCGACTGCAGAAGATCCTGCCGAAATCAATTTGCCAGGGGTCAACCAGGTCAACGTAAATGATAAAGCTGGCCTGACATTTGCTGTCGCCCTGAAGGCTTTTCTTCGCCAAGATCCAGACGTGATCATGGTTGGAGAAATCCGAGATAAGGACACCGGCGAGATCGCGGTCAAGGCCGCACAAACCGGGCACATGGTTTTATCGACGCTGCACACCAACGACGCCCCCACGACACTCACTCGGCTGATGAACATGGGTATCGCTCCATTCAACATCGCATCGTCCGTAATACTTATTACAGCGCAACGACTCGCGCGCAAGCTGTGCACGAGTTGCAAGCAGCCGATGGAGATCCCCAAGGCCGCGTTGCTGCGTGCAGGGTTCCGTGAAGCCGATCTGGACGGCAGCTGGACCCCTTATCAGCATGTGGGCTGCGAGGCATGCAAGAACACCGGCTACAAGGGCCGCACAGGCATCTATCAGGTCATGCCGATAAGCGACGAGATCAACCGCATCATCATGCAAAACGGCAATGCGATCGACGTCGCCGATCAGGCCAAACGGGACGGCGTGAAAGATCTTCGGCAGTCCGGATTGCTTAAGGTGAAGCTCGGGCTTACGTCACTTGAAGAAGTCGAAGCGGTAACCAACGAATAGTTACGAAGGAAACCAGGATGGCAACTACAGCCGCAACGGCAAGTCGACGCGACGTTAAAGAATATACCTTCTCGTGGGAAGGCCGCGACCGCGGCGGGAAAATTCTCAAGGGAGACATGCGCGCCGGCGGCGAAGCGGTCGTGCAGTCCACACTGCGCCGCCAGGGGATCACGGTCATCAAGGTCAAACGCCAGCGCGCTGGGCTCGGCGGTTCGATCAAAGAGAAAGACATCACCTTATTCACGCGCCAACTCGCGACTATGATGAAGGCCGGCGTCCCGTTATTGCAAGCGTTCGACATCGTCGGCAAGGGTCACGGCAACCCGGCGGTCGGCAGGCTGCTAATCGCCATCAAAACGGAGGTCGAAACCGGAAGCGCGCTCAACACTGCGTTCCGGAAGTATCCGCTGTACTTCGATGCGCTGTTCTGCAACTTGGTCGAGGCCGGCGAGCAGGCCGGTATTCTGGACACGCTGCTGGAGCGACTGGCAACTTACAAAGAAAAAATCCTCGCTATCAAAGGAAAGATCAAATCGGCATTGTTCTACCCCATCTCGATTATCGTAGTGGCCTTCATCATCACCGCGGTGATCATGATTTTCGTTATTCCCGCGTTCAAGGATTTGTTTTCGTCCTTCGGTGCAGACTTACCCGGCCCGACGTTGTTCGTGATGGCCGTCTCGGACATCTTCGTCAAGTACTGGTGGCTCATCTTCGGCGGTGCGGGCGGCGGCTTGTGGTTTTTCTTCTACACCTGGAAACGCTCCGTGAAGATGCAAGGCGTGATGGACCGACTGTTCCTTAAGCTGCCGATCTTCGGCGAGATCATTCGGAAAGCGACGATCGCGCGCTGGACGCGCACATTGGCAACGATGTTCGCCGCCGGCGTACCACTGGTAGAAGCGCTGGATTCGGTTGGCGGCGCATCCGGCAACCAGGTCTATGTGCAGGCCACCAAGAAGATCCAGCAGCAAGTCAGCACAGGCACTAGTTTGACCGTGTCCATGCAGAACAGCGACGTGTTCAACAACATGGTGATTCAGATGGTGGCGATCGGCGAAGAGTCCGGTGCGCTGGACTCAATGCTCAGCAAAGTGGCCGATTTCTACGAAGCCGAAGTCGACGACGCGGTCGAAGCGATGTCGAGCCTGATGGAGCCTGTGATCATGGTCGTGCTCGGCACATTGATCGGAGGTATGGTGATCGCAATGTATCTGCCCATCTTCAAGATGGGACAAGCGGTCTAATCCGCGTCGCGGTGGCCTACAACCGCGATTTGCCTGACGTCCTTCTGCCGGCCGCCCACCAGATACTGTTGGGCGCCGCACCTTCTGATGCCGCTCATCGATAGTTTGCGGGCCTCGCCCGCGATTTTTGCCGCGCTCACCACGTTGCTGGGGCTGTTGGTCGGCAGCTTTCTTAACGTCGTGATCCATCGGCTGCCGCGCACGTTGACGCGCGATTGGCGCAATCAATCGCTCGAAATCCTGGGCGAATGGTCGCAGCAACCGGACGCGCCGGCCCAGCTGGTTAAAGCAAAAGATACTATCGCGGCCGTAATCGACGTCGCAACGAAATCGGCAAAGACGGTCTACAACCTCGTCGTGCCTCGCTCCGCTTGCCCAAGCTGCGGACATAAGATCACTGCGCTCGAAAACATTCCTGTGGTCAGCTGGCTGTTTCTGCGCGGTCGTTGTGCCGGCTGTAGTGCGCGAATTGCGGTACGCTATCCCGTAGTCGAGCTGTTGACTGGAGTATTGTCGGGTTACATCGGTTGGCACTTCGGATTTTCCGTGGCAGCGGCAGGCGCATTGGTTTTTTGTTGGACGTTGATCGCTGCATCGTTCATCGACTTCGACACCCAGCTGCTGCCCGATGACCTGACGCTGCCCCTGCTGTGGGTGGGGTTGCTGCTGAACCTTGCCGCTGTCTTCTCGCCGCTCAGTTCCGCAGTTGTCGGGGCCGTGGCCGGTTACCTCGCGCTTTGGTCGGTTTATTGGATGTTCAAGCTCGTCACAGGCAAAGAAGGCATGGGCTACGGCGATTTCAAGCTGCTGGGTGCGATCGGTGCGTGGCTGGGCTGGCAGATGCTGCCTGCTGTAATTCTGATTTCGTCGCTGGTCGGCGCAGTCGTGGGCATACTCCTCATCGTGTTGGCGCGTCACGGTCGCCAGGTTCCAATCCCTTTCGGCCCATACCTCGCTGCCGCCGCCGTTATCGCGATGTTCTGGGGCGACTCGATCAACCGAGCCTATCTGCAATATTTCTGAGCACGCGCGGTGTCTGCGTACTTTCGAAGACCGACGAGGGCGCGATTTTAATTGTAGGCATCACCGGTGGAATCGGCTCCGGCAAAAGCACCGTGGCCAAGTTATTTTTCGAGCGCGGAGCGCATGTGATCGACACCGACGTCATCGCACACGAGCTGACTCGTGCAGGAGGCGAAGCGATGCAGCAGATCGAACAGCGGTTTGGCACCCACTACGTCGGCGCGCAAGGCGAGCTCCATCGCGCCCAGATGCGCGAACTGGTATTTTCCGACCCGTCAGCCAAGCGAGATCTGGAACACATACTTCATCCGCTAATCGGACAGGACGTGCGTCGACAACTAAAGCACGTCGCGTTCGATTACGCCATGATTGTTGTGCCGTTATTGATCGAGACCGGCGCGTATAGCGATCTGATCAAACGGGTGCTGGTCGTCGACTGCGACGAAGAGCTTCAGATCGCCCGTACGATGGAGCGAAGCCGTATCGACGAGGCGCAAGTGCGCGCGATAATGCGAGCTCAAGTAAGCCGAGACGATCGGCTGCGGGCTGCTGACGACGTGATCGACAACGGCGGCGAGTTGCAGCAACTCAATCCACAAGTGGAAGCGCTCGATTATCGCTATCACAGCATGACGGGCGCTGTATGATTGCTACCGTCATGCTTGGTTTATTTTTCTCTCGATTTGGGCAATACTGCTCACGTTCTAATCGTTTCGGCCCATCTGAGCTGTGATCAGCTACGAGTTTCCGCTGAACGAGCGAATCCGCACTCTGCTGCGCATGGAGAGCCTGTACGAACGGGTGCAATTCTTCAGCGGCATGGACCACCCGCTCGACCATCATGCAGCACTCCTGTCTCTGTTCGAGATTCTCGATGTCGCCGGTCGTGCGGACCTGAAATCGGAGCTGATGCAGGAATTGGAACGCCAGAAACAGGCGCTATCCGCGTTGCGCAGCAATCCCGCGATCTCTGAGAATGCGTTGAGTGGAATACTTGCCGACATCGACAAGGCCGTGTCCGATCTGTTCCAGACCTCGGGCAAGACCGGACAAGAATTGCGCGAAAACGACTGGCTGATGGGAATCAAGCAACGCGTATCCATCCCCGGCGGGATCTGCGAGTTCGATGTGCCGACCTATCATTATTGGCTCCATCAATCTGCTCCGAGCCGCCGGCAGGATCTTACCAATTGGCTCGCGCCGTTTCTCCCGCTGCGCTATGGCATTTCGATCGTGCTGCGTATCCTGCGGGAGAGTGGACGGACCAGTCAGCAGATCGCGACGCAGGGCGTATATCAGCAAATGATGGGCGGGCGTGTCGCACAGCTTTTGCGGCTGCGACTGGACGACAGTCACGACTGCGTACCGGAAGTCAGCGCCAACAAATACGCATTGAATATTCGCTTTACCGGCACCGGCGACGCGCAGCGCCGCCTTGCTCAAACAGATATCGCCTTCGAGCTTACGTTCTGTAACTTGTAATGCCGCAACAAAAGAAACCGCCACTGGTCAATTGTCCCCAGTGCGGAAGAGCGACACCCTGGTCTGCGGACCAGCCCTTCAGACCGTTCTGCTCTGAGCGATGCAAGATGATCGATCTCGGACAATGGGCGTCGGAAGGCTATCGTATACCGACGACGCAAGCTGATCGTGAATCAGATCAAGACGAGATAGAGTAACGCGGTCATTCTTCCCAGGCGCCCCTGATCATCGCGATGCCGTGCGCGCCGCGCACGCGTGCATGATTTAAATCTGCGCGCGCCATTCCCCCCAGCCCGTACACAGGCAACGTACCGCCCTTCACCAGCTGCGCGAAACGCTCCCATCCCAGGGGCTGGATGTTCGTATGGCTCAGTGTTGGGAATACCGGTCCCAACACGGCGTAATCGCAACCTAGCAGCGCCGCATGCTGCAATTCCCCCGCGTTGTGGCATGACGCTCCGACCCACGGAAGATTAGGCCTCAGCGAGCAGTGCATGAGCTGCGTGGAAGTCAGATGCACGCCATCGCTGTGCGTACGCGTCGCCAGATCGGCGTCGCCGTTGACCACGACCAGACAGTGATAGCGCCGGCACATCTCCCGTACTTTGAGAATCAGATCCTGCAGCGGCGCCGGTGCCATGTCCTTCTCGCGAACCATCACCATCTTCAATCCGGTGCGCAGGCTTGCGTCGAGTCGTTCTAACAGCTGGCTGGTTCCGCGGCTCTGAGCATCGGTGATGGCGAGCATCGGCGGCAGCGACAGCGCGCGCAGGATCGGTTCGTTGGCCGGTAACAGGGGCGCCACGCTAATGCTGTCGATACGTTGCCAGCTCAACGCCTGGCCTTCGCGCGATGCCGGTGCTGGATGCCACGCTGGAACGCGAAAGAAATTCAACCGGACATGCGCGTGCGCATAGTGATATTCACGCGCGATCCACGGCCATGCAACATCCACTTCGAGTCCGAGCTCTTCGCGCAGCTCACGACGGAGTGCGTCATACGGTTGCTCCGCGGCTTCTACCTTGCCGCCCGGAAACTCCCAATAGCCTTCGTAGACTTTGCCCGGCGGGCGCTGCGCCAATAGGATTTCGCCACTCGGCCGTGATATGACAGCGGCAACGACCTCTACGCGGTCGGCAACGGTCGGAACAGCCATGGCGCGATCACGTAATTTCGAGCACAGCGTTACTAAACGGCAGCGGATGCAGCGCCGTGCCGCCCCGCCCAATCCTTGGCAAACTGCGACGCGACCCGTCCGCTGCGCGATCCGCGCTGAAGCGCCCACTGCAGCGCCTCGCGGCGCATTTCATCCGCGTGGTTGGCGTCCACACCATGCTTCTCCACCCAGTAACGGACGATGTCGAGATATTCGTCCTGATCAAAAGGGTAGAACGAGACCCAGAGACCGAAGCGTTCCGACAGGGAGATTTTTTCTTCGACGCTCTCGCCGGGATGAATCTCATCGCCTACATATTTCGCTTCGAGATTTTCGCGCATGTACTCCGGCATCAGATGACGGCGGTTCGATGTCGCGTAGATCAATACGTTTTCCGGCGGCGCCGCGACGGAACCGTCAAGCACGGCCTTCAACGAGGTATATCCAGGTTCATCGGATGCGAACGATAGATCGTCTGAAAACAAAACGAAACGCAGCTTTTGCGGTGCGAGCGCGTCGATGATGTCCGGCAGATCCATTAGATCCCGTTTATCCATTTCGATTAAACGCAGTCCTTGTTGCCGGTACTCGTTGAACACTGCCTTCACCAATGAGGATTTGCCGGTGCCGCGCGCGCCCGTCAGCAGAACGTTGTTCGCGGGCAATCCCTGTATGAATTGCTTGGTGTTCTGGTCCACCAGTGCTTTCTGTCGATCGACCCCGCACAGGTCCTGCAATCGAATGTCATGCGGATTATGGATCGGCTGGAACGCGCCGCGGCCATTCTGGCGCCGCCAGCGGAATGCGTGATTCGCTACGAAGTCCGGCGCCGCGGTGTCAGGCGGGAGCAGACGCTCGATGCGGGAGATCAGTATCTCGGCGCTATGCAATAGCTGGGAGAGTTGTTCCATTATCGTTCGCGTATCATTTTCCGACAGAGAACGCGTCGCCGCACAGCGCGACGCAAGCGATCAAGTCCGATATTCCGCATTGATCGTGACATAGTCATGCGACAGATCGCAGGTCCATACCGTCGCATCGACCGTACCTCGAGCGAGAACGACACGGATCGTGATCTCGTTTTGCTGCATCACTTTCTGCCCGTCGGTTTCCGTGTAGCCGGCGAAGCGCGCGCCGCCGCGTGCAACAAGGACGTCATCGAGAAAAACATCCACACGGTTCACGTCCAGGTCGGCAACACCTGCGTATCCGATCGCCGCCAAGATGCGCCCAAGATTCGGATCGGACGCGAAAAATGCGGTCTTCACCAGTGGGGAGTGTGCGATCGCAAATGCAACCTTTCGGCACTCTTCGCTCGTCGTGCCACCTTCTACGTGTACGGTGATGAATTTCGTAGCGCCTTCGCCGTCTCGCACTATCGCCTGTGCCAAAGCTTGAGCGACTTCGGTGAGCGCTTCTCTAAATTGCCCGAATTCGTTGCTCGCAGGGTCTGCAATCTCGCCGGCGCGGCTACGGCCCGTGCTGATCAGCATGAGGGCATCGTTCGTCGACGTATCGCCGTCTACCGTTATCGCGTTAAACGAACAATCGGCAGCGTGGCGCAGTGCCGCTTCGAGCAATGCGGGGGAAAGTTTCGCATCGGTTGCGATGAATCCCAGCATGGTCGCCATGTTCGGATGAATCATACCGGCGCCTTTCGCGATGCCGGTAATGGTGACGGTTTCGCTGCCGATCTTTATGCGCTTGGACGCGGCCTTCGGCACCGTGTCGGTCGTCATGATGGCTTGCGCGGCGGGCAACCAATGGTTGACGCCCAGGTTCGCTGCACACGCGGGCAGGCCGGCAACGATGCGCTGCACCGGCAACGGCTCCATGATTACACCGGTAGAGAAGGGCAGGACCTGTTCCGGCGCAATCGAAATAACGCGTGCGAGCTCATCGCAAGTCTGCCTGGCGTGCAGCAGGCCTTGTTCGCCAGTGCCGGCATTAGCGTTGCCGGTGTTGACCAGCAATGCCCGGATTTCCGCGCCGCGCCGCAAATGCTCACGAGCGACTTGCACAGGCGCAGCGCAGAAGCGGTTCTGCGTAAACACGCCCGCAACTCGGGAGCCTTGCACAAGTGAGATCAGCAGGAGATCGTTGCGATTCGCTTTGCGGATCCCGGCGGCAGCAACGCCTAAGGTGATCCCTTCAACCGCGAGGATCTGATCAGCCGAAGGTGTCAGTAAGTTGACGGCCACCGGCACTACCGCGGGGCGAGATTATATGGCTTTTGATTCGCAGTGCTGGTCATACCCATGTCATTCCAGCCGTCCATGGCACTGCTTGAACTTTTTGCCGGACCCACAGGGGCACGGGTCGTTGCGCCCGACCTTGCCACCGGTTCGAACAAACGGTTGCGCCTTCGCCATCGTTGCCACTTCGCTGTCGGCTTCAGGCTCTTCTGCCAGCGCAGTATCGTAGTCGGCGTGCTGATAACGAACATTGTTCAGCTCGACCGGTTCTTCTACCGCTTCGACGTCTTGTTCGCTTCGAATCTGCACGGTCATCAAAATGCGAGTGACTTCATTGCGTACCGCATCGAGCATCGACGAGAACAATTCGAACGCTTCTCGCTTGTATTCCTGCTTGGGATTTTTCTGCGCATAGCCACGTAAATGAATGCCTTGACGCAAGTGGTCTAGATTCGCCAGATGTTCACGCCAGTGCGTGTCCAACGTCTGCAGCATCACCGACCGCTCGAACTGATGCAACGGCTCGGCTTCGATCTGCGCCAGGCGGCTTTCGTAATGCGCGTGCGCGGCTTCGATCACACGCTGACGAAGGTCCTGATCGTCGAGGGAGTCTTCCGCCTTCAGCCATTCCTGCACAGGGACTTTCAACGCCGCTTCCGCTTGCAATGTAATTTCCAGCGCCGCTGGATCCCACTGTTCTTCAACGCTGCCCGGCGGTACGTGTACGCTGACCATGTCAGCCACTGTCCCTTCGCGCATCGCGCGAATAGTGTCCGAGATATCGCTGCTTTCCAGAAGCTCATTGCGCTGCTGATAGATTACGCGCCTCTGATCGTTGGAGACATCGTCGTACTCGAGCAGCTGCTTACGAATATCGAAATTGCGTGCCTCGACCTTGCGCTGCGCATTCTCTATGGCACGCGTCACCCACGGATGCTCGATCGCCTCGCCCTCGGGCATCTTCAGTCGATCCATGATGGACGCGACGCGGTCCGACGCAAAGATGCGGAGCAGCGGATCTTCGAGCGCCAAGTAAAAACGACTCGAACCCGGGTCGCCTTGACGGCCGGAACGACCGCGCAATTGATTGTCGACGCGACGCGACTCATGCCGCTCGGTTCCGACGATATGCAGGCCACCCTTGGCGATGACTTCCTCGTGAAGCAGCTTCCATTGTTCGCGCAATTCGGCAACCCGATGCGAGCGCGCGGCTTCGTCCAACGATGCGTCCGCTTTGACGCGATTGATCTCAGGTTCGGGATTTCCGCCGAGCACGATGTCGGTGCCGCGGCCTGCCATGTTGGTCGCGATGGTGACCATCTTTGGGCGGCCGGCCTGCGCAATAATTTCGGCTTCGCGCGCGTGCTGCTTGGCGTTCAAGACTTGATGCGGCAGCGTTTCCTTGTTCAAGAAATTCGAGAGCTCCTCAGAATTCTCGATCGACGTCGTGCCTACCAATACGGGCTGGCCGCGTGCGTAGCAGTCCTTGATGTCTGCGATCACCGCCTGCACTTTCTCGCGCTTGGTCTTGAACACCTGGTCCATGCGATCTTCCCGAATCATGTCCATGTGCGTCGGGACGACAACCGTTTCGAGGTTATAGATCTGCTGGAACTCATAGGCTTCGGTATCTGCCGTGCCGGTCATCCCAGCCAGCTTCTTGTACATGCGGAAGTAATTCTGAAATGTGATCGAGGCCAGAGTTTGATTCTCGCGCTGGATCTTCACGCCTTCTTTCGCTTCCACTGCCTGATGAAGTCCCTCTGACCAGCGACGACCCGGCATGAGGCGACCGGTAAACTCATCGACGATAATGACTTCGTCGTTTTGCACAACGTAGTGCTGATCGCGGTAGTAGAGGTTTGCGGCGCGCAGAGCAGCATAGAGGTGATGCATCAACGCGATATTCGCCGCGTCGTAGAGTGAGCTTCCCTCCGGCAAAAGGCCGGCCTGGGTTAGGACGTTCTCTGAGTGCTCGTGGCCAGTTTCGGTGAGCAGAACCTGATGCGCCTTTTCGTCGACACTGAAGTCTCCCGGCCCATTCTCTTCGGTCTGGCGCGTAAGGCTTGGCACCAGGTCATTGATCTTGTAATACAGGTCGGTGGTGTCATCGGCCTGACCGGAAATGATCAGCGGCGTGCGCGCCTCGTCGATCAAGATCGAATCGACTTCGTCGACGATTCCATAGACGAGTTTTCGCTGCACGCGATCCGCGGTCTGATACACCATATTGTCGCGCAGGTAATCGAAGCCGAACTCGTTGTTTGTGCCGTAGGTAATGTCTGCCGCATAGGCCACCTGCTTCGATGCATGATCCATCTGCGATAGATTCACGCCGACAGTCAGTCCGAGGAAGTTGTAGATCTCGCCCATCCAGGCGGCATCGCGCTGCGCGAGATAGTCGTTGACGGTAACGACGTGAACGCCGCCTCCGGAAAGGGCATTCAGGTAGGCGGGCAAAGTGGCCATTAATGTCTTGCCCTCGCCAGTCCGCATTTCGGCGATCTTTCCGTAATGCAGAACCATACCGCCGATCAACTGAACGTCGAAATGACGCATGCTGAGCACGCGCTTGCTGGCTTCGCGAACGACTGCAAATGCTTCCGGCAAAACCGCATCGAGTGTCTCACCAGCCGCCAAACGCTTCTTCAATTCGCCCGTTTTCGCCTGCAGCTGTATGTCACTCAACCCGTCCACAGCAGGTTCAAGCGCATTGATCGCCCGAACGGTATGCAGGTAGCGCTTGACGAGCCGATCGTTGCGGCTGCCAAAGATCTTTTTCAGTAGGCTAGATATCATCGGATGTCCGTGAGTCGGAGCTATAGTTGCGGCGCTCTATGCGGGCTGGGGCGCCACGTCGGAGCCGTCGCAAGCTCGGCACATTATCGCAAAAGCGTGTTGCCGTACCAGCCAAGTTGTTCTAGGTGCGATCGGGGGCGCCAAAAGCAAGAGGGGCGAGAGCCAATTCTGGCCACTCGCCCCTCATGCGGCAAAACCTATTTCGTACTAGCCAGGCAGATGCAGAAAGCGGGCGGGATTTTGTGCTGCACCCCGGTGGCGTACTTCGAAATGAAGATGGGTACCGGTGGAACGCCCAGTGTTGCCAACCTCGGCAACTTTACCGCCGCGCAAAACCACATCACCAACTCTGACCAGCAGCTTCGATGCATGTGCGTAACGAGTCACCAGATCGTTGCCGTGATCTATCTCAATCATATTACCATACTGAGGATGGGGCCCTGCGTAGACGACCACGCCGCCGGCGGCTGCAACGATCATCGTACCTGCCTCTGCCATGAAATCGATGCCTTCATGGAACGCGTTCAAGCCACTGAAGGGATCGATGCGCCAGCCGAAATTCGACGAGTGATATCCGCTATCAACCGGCATGCCGCTCGGCACCAGCTGACGTTTCGCACTGTCTTCCGTCAACATCGATTCCAAGACTCGCAACTTGTCCGTGCGGTCTTCCAAGTCGCGTGAAAGCTGATCGAGTGTCGTGCCGAGTTGTTTCATCGAAAGCTCGGCCGAGGGCACATCCGAGTTTGGCCCGCCCCGAGCAGGTGCGCGATCGAACATGAAGTCTTGCGGTTTTAGCCCGGCCACTTTAGTCAGACGCTCCCCTAACGCATCAATACGCAGCAGCCGTGCTTGTAGTTCGCCGAGTTTGGACGCCATCGTGTTCAGGCTATCGCGAAGATAGGACTGCGTACGTTCGTTCTGCTGGGCTTGCATGCTCACCAAAACAGAGCGTAGATACGGACTGTCGTTTACGACCGCGTAACGGAGGGAGAAGTAGTGAAGGAGCACCGCCAGGGAAACTACCGATAGAAGCACCCCGAAACCGAGCAAGGCGAGCTGCGGTGTCCGCAGTGTGAAGGACCGCGATCTGACCGGACCATCGGAAACTAGAATAACATTCACTGTTTCCCCCTGAAAACGCTTGATATATGTTCGTTGACGGGCAGCCTTTTAAGCTGCTGCTGAATTCCTCGGATGACCTAAAAGCAATTAGCGTGCGACTCAAGCGGGTCGCCCTATTGCAGCAGATTTATGTCGATACGGTCTCTAGAGAACTTGCCGGAAGAAGTCGTGTTGCCGACGAGCGCGCCGATGCAGTCGTGATCATGGCTGACACCAGCGCTGTTGCCGCCAAGCTACGTCAACTTGCGCCCCGAATTGTCGCCGAAATTGTCAAACGCGAGCCGGAGCGTACTGGAATCCGTTTGGATGTGCAACTTAGCCCCGCCAACCCCTTGCCTGCGGGATCTGGCCATACGTTGCCGGAATCGGCGTTGGATGGTTTAGCTAATTTGCGCGACTCGCTGCCGGACTCTGAACTCCGCGCAGCATTGCGCAGGATGGTTGCACGCCACCGGCGCTAGACCGCGATGATGAGTCGCTCGAAAACTAGAAAGCCGAGGACGATGAGCGCCAGGATTAGCGTGTACTTGAGAATCTGCCAGCTAAAGCGAAGCCAGCGACGGTCTTTGGTGATGAGAAAGGTCACGACCGACGCGCCGATCGCGATCAGAAGAAGGAATCCAATTACGCGAAAGACTATGCCGGTCATCGAGGTCGTCCCACTCTAAACCGCATATCCAGCCAAACATACCGACACTCGATGCTGCTAGTTGTATTGCCCCTGCAGATTGAGGAACGCAGGCGCCTCTTCCACGCGATCGAAGCTGGAAAACTCCCAAGTCGAAGGGTCGTCGAGTAAAGCCCGAGCAAGCTTGTTGTTCAGCGCGTGGCCCGATTTATGTGCGGTAAAAGTCCCGATTAGCGGATGCCCGAGCAGATACAAGTCGCCGATCGCATCGAGCACCTTATGCTTTACGAACTCGTCTTCGTAGCGAAGACCATCTGAGTTGAGAACTCGATACTCATCCATCACTACCGCGTTGTCCAAACTACCTCCGAGGCCTAAGCCCTGCGAACGCATC
>JBBRGM010000056.1:0-15025 GCA_038240725.1 Burkholderiales bacterium
TCGGGGTGCGCAGCGATGCGCTCGCGCCCGAGCTTTTGCACGCGATCGTAGCTGTACAGAAAAGGCTGATCGTAGTGGCGCAGGCCGCGTGAGTTGGTATAGATGATTGCTTCGAGCCTGGGCAGCCGCGCTTTGATCTCCAGCAGCTTGTCTACTTGCTCCTGATTTTCTGCGACGGCGAAGCGAATGTTGGCATTGTCCAGAATGTAGGCCATCTCGTCGGCGACCGCATCCTGGTACAGCGGCACCGCGACGCCGCCGAGCGACTGCGTTGCATTCATCGCCCAGTAGAGCTGCGGCCGGTTGTCGCCGACGACGGCGAGGTTATCGCCACGCTGAAAGCCCATCGCCGCCAAACCGCACCCGCATGCGCGGACTTGTTCAGCCGCCTGCGACCACGTCCACGATTGCCATATGCCAAGGTCTTTTTCTCGAATGCTGGTGCGCTCGCCGCGCGCGGCGGCGTGCGCGGTCAGCAACTTGGGAAACGTATCGGCGAGTGCAGTGGACATATCTGGGGCTGCTCAGAGGAGGCAGCGTGTCCGTTCTTTGCGCAGATTTTGAATGCGTGCATGGTATATGGCAGGCACCGCGCTGTCTCGCGTCTTGCGCGAAAGCGCCGTGTGTATCTGCGGGAAAATCTGGGATCGTGGCGTGGCGTTGGAACGCCGCGCTGCCCGAGCCGGTCGCTTTCAGCTTGCGCGAGCCGACTGCGTAGCCGCAAGCCCTCAGTGAAGTTGCGGCTTTTTCAGGAAGTCGTTGCGGTCGGCCGATTTTAGTCGCACGCGCAGCAGAGAGCCGTCGCGCGCCAAGGTGAGCGGCACTTCGGTGCCCGCCGGGCCGAGCTGCCAGACTTTGCGAAACAGATCGGCGAGCGTCGTCACGCGTTCTCCCGCGACTTCGAGAACCAGATCGCCTTGACGCACGCCGGCCCGATCCGCCGGGCCGGCTTTCGCAAGCCCGCCGACCACGAGCTGCTTGCTGGTTTCCGACGTGTACATGCCGAGCCAAGGATGGGTCGGCCTGCTCGACCGGCCCGTCGTCAGCATGTCGTTGAGAATCGGGTCGAGCAAATCGATCGGCACCATCATATTGCCTTGCACGGATTCGCCATCCAGCGCTTCCTGCACGAGCAGCGAGCCGATACCGATGAGGCGGCCGTCGCTGCTCACCAATGCCGCACCCGCCCACTCCGGATGCGCCGGTGCCGTGAACATCGCTTCGTCCAGTACATATTCCCAATAGCCGGCGAACTCTCGCTTGGCAATCACCGAAGCCTTCAAGGCATGTGAACGGCCGCCGTGACCGATGATAATCACTTGATCGCCGACGGCGCACGATGCCGCCGATCCGCGCGGCAACGCCGGAACGCCGAGCTTGCCGAGCGGCTGCACCAGTCCGAAGCCGGTTGCCTGATCGTAAGCGAGCACGTGACCAGGGACTGCTGCGCCGCTATTCGTGGTGAGCCAGATGGTTTGCGCTTCGGTGATGAGATAACCAATGGTGAGAATGAGACCGTCGTCGCGGATCACTACACCGTTTCCCACGCGCTCAGTACCGAGGATGGTCGCGGTGAAAGCGTCTTCCGGAATCTCCGCGCGCACCATCACCACTGAATCGAGTGCGGCTGCGAGATCGAAGCGAAATTCCTCGGGGTCGGGCTGCAGATTATCGGGAAAAGCCCAGTTGCTGGATTCGGCCATGAGAATGCGCAAGAAAGAGTTCAGAATATCGGGCTGCGAGTGCCGCCGTTAAGATTGAATCTTACGCGATTGCGCGAATTGCAGTCCTGCAGCAACGCGTGGCGACATGGTGGGCGTTCGGCCCTGCCTGCTCCAGTTCTATCGACAGTAAGAACACAAACGCGAGAGGCCTTTCATTGCCTGGATCATCCCAATAACGAGGAGCGCCCAAGATGCCCGCTTTAACCACAGATGATGGCGTGAAGCTCTACTACGAAGAGACTGGATCGGGCACGCCGATCGTCTTCGTGCACGAGTTTGCCGGCGACTACCGCAGCTGGGAGCCGCAGGTGCGCCACTTCTCCAGACGCTATCGCTGCATCACCTATAACGCGCGGGGCTATCCGCCATCGGACGTTCCGGCCGAGGTCGATCGCTATTCGCAGCAACGCGCGCGCGACGACATTCTCAGCGTGCTTGATGCGCTCAAGCTGGAGCGCGCGCACGTGGTGGGACTTTCGATGGGCGGTTTCGCGACGCTGCATTTCGGCATGACGCATTCGGCGCGCGCACTGTCGCTCGTTGTCGCCGGCTGCGGCTACGGCGCGCATCCGAGTCAGAGCGAGGCGTTTCGGGAGCAGGCGCGCGGGCTTGCCAAAACCATGCTGGACGAAGGCATGCCGAAGATCGCAGCGACTTACGGTCACGGCCCGGCGCGCACGCAGCTGAAGGAAAAGGATCCGCGCGGATTCGCCGATTTCGCGCAGAACTTTGCGGCGCACTCGGCACAAGGTTCAGCGAACACGATGCTGGGCTATCAGGCCAAGCGCCCGTCGCTCTACGATCTGACTGCGGAGATGAAAGGTATCACCGCGCCGATGCTGATCGTCGCAGGCGATGAAGACGATGCGACGCTGGAGCCGTCGTTGCTGATGAAACGCACGATCGCGAGCGCAGCACTGGCGGTGTTGCCGAAGAGCGGGCACGTGCTGAATCTCGAAGAGCCGGCGCAGTTCAACCTTTTGCTGGAAGATTTTTTTCATCAGGTTGAAATCGGTCGATGGACTTCGCGGCCGCACACGCCGAGCTGACAGCTTCGTTAGACTTCCCAACCCCCACTGGACAAACATCGATATGCCATCGCCCGAAGCGCTAACGCATTTGCGCGTCATTGATCTGACCCGCGTTCGCGCCGGGCCGACATGCGTCAAGCAATTTGCCGATTGGGGCGCGGACGTGGTGAAGGTCGAGATGCCCGCCAGCGATGGCGACGACGGGTTCGGTCCGCGCCACGGCTCGGATTTTCAGAATCTGCATCGGAACAAACGTTCGCTGACGCTGAATCTTAAGGACCCGCGCGGTGTCGAGATCCTCAAGCGCCTGGTAAAAACAGCGGACATTCTGGTCGAGAATTTTCGCCCCGATGTGAAGCGCAAGCTGGGCATCGACTACGAAACGCTTTCGCGCGAAAACGCGCGGCTGATCTACGCCAGCATCTCGGGATTCGGCGAGGACGGCCCGTATCGGGCGCGCGCCGGCTTCGATCAGATCGCGCAGGGCATGGGTGGACTGATGGCGGTGACGGGATTGAAAGGCGGCGGTCCGGTGCGCGCGGGAATTCCGGTGGCGGACCTGACCGCGGGGCTGTTTGCCGCGCTCGGCGTGCTGATCGCCCTGCAGGAGCGCAGCGTATCCGGCAAAGGTCAGTGGGTGCAGAGCTCGCTGCTGTCGGCGATGATCACGATGATGGATTTCCAAGCGGCGCGCTGGCTGGTGGAAGGCGAGGTGCCGGAGCAGGCAGGCAACGATCATCCGACCTCGATGCCGACCAGCGTGTATCCGACCGCAGATGGCTTTGTGAATATTGCCGCTGCCGGTCATGCGATCTACTCGCGCCTGTGCGACGCGCTGCGCGCGCCCGAGCTTGCGACGAACCCGGACTACGCGAGCGCGGAACTGCGCTCGGTGCATCGCGTCGCGCTCAATCGAGCGTTGTCGGAGCTGACCACGCGCTACCCGTCGGAGAAGCTGATTGCCTTGCTCAACGACGCGGGGGTTCCCTGCGGACCGATTTATAACATGGATCAAGTATTTGCCGACCCGCAGGTCCAGCACTTGGGTATGGCAGCCGCGGTGCCTGCAGCTGACGGCAATGACCTGTCCTTGGTCGGTCCCGCAATGCAGCTCTCTCGCACGCCTGCACGCATGAAGCGCGCGATGGGGCCTGCCGGCGAACACAACGACGAAATACTGCGCGACCTCGGTTATGTCGACGCCGAAATCGCTACACTGCGCGCAGCCAAAGTCATCTGAGGATCCAACATGAGTCAAGGCACACTGCGCGTCGAGCAGACCGGCGCTGTCGGCTGGATGCTGTTCGACAATCCTGAGCGGCGCAATGCGATCAACGGCGACATGTGGCGCGCCATTCCGGAGGTGATGCGTCGCTTCGATGCCGATCCGGAGATTCGGTGCGTGGTGTTGCGCGGCGTCGGCGAGGTGGCATTCGCCGCCGGCGCGGACATTTCCGAATTCGAGAAACGGCGCGCTTCAGAAAAAGGCACCCGCGAGTACGAAGGCGTCGTCGATGCTGCACAAGAATCGATCGAAGCGTCCATCAAACCGGTCGTCGCGCTCATCCACGGATTTTGCATCGGCGGCGGTGTGGAGATCGCGCTTGCATGCGATCTTCGTTATGCGTCGGAGGTTAGTACCTTTGCAATTCCGGCGGCACGGCTGGGAATCGGCTACGGCGTACACGGCATGAATCGTCTGGTCAAAACCGTCGGGCACGCGTCTGCGCGCGAGATCATGCTCACCGGCAGGCGATTCAATTCCGGCGAGGCGCTCGCCATGGGGTTGGTTAACCGCGTACTGCCGTCGACTGAGGTCGATGCGTATGTCGGCAAACTCACGCAGGAGCTCGCGGCGAACGCGCCGCTGTCGATGGCCGCATCGAAAGCCGTCATCAACATCATTGTCGAGGCGCACGGTGACTATGCCGCCGGCGATGCCGCCATCGCACGCTGCATGAACAGCGACGACTATATCGAAGGGCGGCGCGCATTCATGGAGAAACGCGTCGCCAACTTCAAAGGCAGATAAGCAAAGCGCATCGGTGACCGGCGAGCTCGAATCCAGCGGCGATCCGCTGCAGCAACAAGAGTCCACTTATGCGTGGCTGCGCCTGACCGCCGCGGTTTTGTTGTCGACCATCGGCGGCGTGGGCATGTGGTCCGTGGTCGTCGCGCTGCCGGCCGTACAAGCGGAGTTCGGCGTTGCGCGTTCTGCCGCGTCGCTGCCGTACACACTGACCATGATCGGTTTCGGCTTCGGCGGCATTCTCATGGGACGGCTTTCCGATCGATTCGGCGTGATGGTCCCGGTGCTGATCGGCACGGTGTGTCTGACGATCGGCTATGTTGTCGCCGGAAGCGTCTCGTCCTTGTGGCAATTCATCCTGATCCAGGGATTGCTGATCGGCTGCTTCGGGAGCGCAGCGACGTTTTCTCCGCTGCTGGCCGATACCTCGCTCTGGTTTTCCCGACGCCGCGGCATCGCAGTCGGCATCTTCGCCAGCGGCAACTATCTTGCCGGTACTGTGTGGCCGCCGGTCATCCAGCATTTCATTCAGATCGCAGGATGGCGGCAGACCTACGTTTGGATCGGCATTTTCTGCGCGATCAGTATGCCGCTGCTCGCGCTGGCGTTGCGAAGGCGCCCGCTGATTACGCGGCCCAGTGCGGCAGGCTCGGTGTCCGCGCTGGCTTCACAGCGTCCGCTTGGTTTTACGCCGACGGCACTCCAAGCAATGTTGATCGTGGCAGGCGTTTCCTGCTGTGTTGCAATGTCGATGCCGCAAGTGCATCTCGTCGCCTATTGCAGCGACCTGGGATACGGCCCGGCGCGCGGCGCGCAGATGCTGTCGCTGTTATTGGGGTTCGGCATCGTGAGTCGCCTCACGTTCGGCTGGATCTCCGACCGCATCGGCGGATTGCGTACGCTGCTGCTCGGGTCGAGCCTCCAAGCATTCGCGCTGATGTTGTTTCTTCCCTTCGACGGGCTCGTCTCGCTCTACGTAGTGTCCGCACTGTTCGGCCTGTTTCAAGGCGGGATCGTGCCGGCCTACGCGATGATCGTCCGTGAATACTTCCTACCCAATGAAGCCGGCCGGCGAGTCGGCACGATCATTACCGCGACATTGTTCGGGATGGCGTTAGGCGGATGGATGTCGGGTGCAATATTCGATCTCACCGGCTCTTACCGAGCCGCGTTCGTCAACGGCACGCTATGGAATCTGCTGAACGTCGCGATTGTCGCGATGCTGTTACGGCGAGCCGGCAAGGCATGGTCTGCAAATACTAATCGGCTCAGGAGTGAGCCGATATGACGCTGGTACCTGGCATGAGAGAAATATGAGGGCCAAAAAATAAAGGGACACCGATCATCTGGTGCCCCTTCAAGACTTGGGAGTTGCGGGTCGTATAACTCGTGCCCGCATTTCCCTCCGAGCTGGTTTTTGTTTTTAACTGCTACGCGGAACTGACTTCAGTCGGGAATTAAATGAAACCCGAACCGGCGGTGCCGCCGTTGACCTTGGTCAGCACTTTCATGTTGTTGCCGTTAATAATTTGAAGTAAGCGTTTAAATGAACCCGGCGCCGCCGGTGCCTGCATTGATCTTGGTTTGCACTTTCATGTTGTTCTCCTAGTGTGTTTAAATTTAGCCGTGGGTCATGAAGACGTAGCGGCTGTAGTCGCGTTGATCTTGGTGTCAACTTTCATCGTCTCCCCCTGCCGCGCATGCCTTCCTTTGCCATGAAAACTGAAAGCAGTGCATACGCTGATGTTGCTTACGTCGTGCTCGGCTCTCGAAACTAAAGTGGACGACTAACCGAGAGAACCGGCGTTGATCTTGGTGTCAACTTCATCGTCTTCTCTCGTACCGCTTTGCTCATCGGTGTTTCATGAAACGTGAGCCGAGGCTACCTGCAACAACTTCGGTCTTTGTTGCTTTGATGCATGCTCGGTTGCTTCCTCTGCTTTCCCTGCGTCTAACGTCGCGTTTGGCCCCGTGCGTCGAACATCAATCAGCAGAAGGTGTGCAGAGGTTAGGGGCGGCCCGACCGGTCAGCAATAGACTCACAAACGTTTCGTGCTATGCAAACAGTGGTTTGCGAATCGGGTTACCGGATGGCACAAACCGGTGAAGTTCGCGCCGTTGAGTTGAATATCCCGTTGCGGTTTTTTTGACGAATTGTAAATAGCGGCGTATAACGGCCTTGGCAGGATTCTTTAAGCGCTGATATTGCTGGTTAGTAGTGACCGCTTTGGTTTGCGGCAGTCCTCAGATCTCCTTATTTCTTCTCTTGAAGTTCCCGCACCCCGGCGAAAGCCCTCCCACAACTTTGATTCAGGAAGATCTAAATGAGCTCAGGTACCGTAAAGTGGTTCAACGATGCAAAAGGTTTCGGTTTCATCACCCCAGACGGTGGCGGCAAAGACCTTTTCGCGCATTTCTCGGCGATTCAGGACAGTGGATTCAAGTCCCTTAAAGAAAACCAGCGCGTCACGTTCGACGTGACGACGGGTCCCAAGGGCGACCAGGCATCGAACATTCGTCCGAGCGAATAAGCTGGACGACGTCTAGACGAAAAAAAGCCCGGGCAACCGGGCTTTTTCATTGGTGGACGCGGGTTCGCTCCGCGTCGTCGCAGACTCTATCAGTCGATCAATTCGACGTCGTCGCCGACCTTGATATCGCCGGGCTGGCCAACAACGCCGTACACCCCCAGGTTTTGCTCCGCCTCCTTCACGATCGTCCGCAGCATAGTTTTGTCGAAACGCAATCCCGGCTGCTCGCGCGTGGTCATGCCGCACCGAGGCGTTGGAGCGGGACACTGAACCACCACCGTACCGATCTTGAGCGATTTGCCGATCCACGCATTCTCGGCGAGCCCGGATGCTTTGCTCCCGGTATCCACCAGGATGTTCGGGCGGAATCGGCGGATATCCCAATCGGCCTCCGGATTTCTAGTTTTCATGAAGGCCAGCGATGACGTGCTGAGCAGATGTAGCGGCGTCACGTCGAAAAAAGTACCGGGAAACGCGACGTACTCCATGAGCTCCGGCGGAAACTGCGCGAGGTCCGGCATTGGCTCGCCGGGCTCGCGCGCAAACACGGCGCCGATTTCTTCCAGCCATTTCTGCTCGTCCGGTTTGTAGCGCTTGTAGAACTCGAGGTTGCTGGGCGGCTCGACGTGCGCCAATGTCGCGGATCGCCCGATCAGGTCGGTGAGTTTGCGATGGACGCCAGAATCGCCGCTGTCGATGGTGCTACGTGTCGCGAAAGTTGTTGGAGAAATGCGCCGAGTCGGAAAATCCCGCACTCAGTGCGGCATCGGTCAGCGATTCGCCCGCCATTGCCATCCGCATCGCGGCGCGTACGCGATTCCAGATACGATAGCGTCGCCTCGTCAACTTGTTCGTCGTTGCAGCCAGCCGGTCGCGCCGAGTCCCGCTGCCCGCCCGCTGGCGAAACACGCGGTCAGCAAATAGCCGCCGGTCGGCGCTTCCCAGTCCAGCATCTCGCCTGCGCAAAAAATGCCTGGCAGCGATCGACACATCAACCGGTCGTCCAGCGATTCGAACAGGACTCCACCGGCGCTGCTGATCGCCTCATCGATGGGACGCGGCAATGCGACCTTGAGCTCGAGCTGCTTGATCGCCGACGCCAGCGACCGAGGATCGGCGAATGCGTCGCTCGCAAATTCGCGCAGCAAACCTGCTTTGACGCCTTCGATGCCCGCGCCGCTTCGCAGGTGATTCGCCATCGACCGCGAGCCGCGCGGGCGCGCTAATGCCTCGGTGAGTTTTTGCAGATCACGATCGGGCGCCAGATCTAACGCAAGTGTTGCTTCACCGTTGGCAGTGATCGCGTCGCGCAGCTCACGCGAAAACGCGTAGATCAAACCGCCTTCGATGCCTGTCGCGGTGATGACGAATTCGCCACGTTCGCGCAGCCCGCTTCCGCCCGGCTGCAATACCATGGCGGCTACGGACTTCACCGGGACACCGTCGAATCGTGTGCGGAAATGTTCGCTCCACGCAACGTCGAAGCCGCAGTTCGCCGGCTGCAGCGGAGCGACATCGACGCGGCGTTGTCGCAACAGCGGCACCCAGGCGCCATCGGAGCCGAGGCGCGGCCAGCTTCCACCTCCCATTGCCAAAACTACCGCATCCGCAACGACGCTTGCATCGCCGTTTGGCATCGTAAATCGCAGCGCGCCGTTTGCATCCCAGCCAATCCAGCGATGACGAACATGAATACGCACGCCAGCGGCGCGCAGTCGGCTGAGCCAGGCTCGCAATAGCGGCGCCGCTTTCATCTCGATGGGAAACACGCGCCCGGAAGTGCCGACGAAGGTTTCGACACCGAGCCCGTGCACCCATTCGCGAAGTTGTTCGGCGCCGAACGCACGCAGGAGGGGTTCGATCGATCCCGCACGCGCGCCGTAGCGCGACAGAAAACGCGCGGGCGGATCGGTGTGCGTTAAATTCAGCCCGCCTTTGCCCGCCAGCAAAAACTTGCGGCTCAACGAAGGCATGGCGTCGTAGACGTCGACCTGAACGCCGGCGTTGTTCAACACCTCCGCAGCCATCAGTCCGGCCGGACCGCCGCCGACTATCGCCGCAGTGGGCGGGCGAGCGATACTCTCGCTCACGACGAATGTTTACGACGAAAAAGCAAGAGTCGCTCGGTCAGCAACAGCCGAGCGTGGAAGACGCGCGCTACGCTGAGCGCTGCGTGCTCGAGCTAAGGATGCGGATCGGCTTGCCATCGAGAAACGCGAGTACGTTTTCGACCGACTCGCCGTAGAACTGCGCATAGACCTCGCGCGCGCAATACCCGAGATGCGGTGTGAGAACCGTGTTCGGCATGCTACGCAACGGATGATTGAGCGGCAGCGGCTCTTGATCGTAGACGTCGAGCGCCGCAATCAACTTGCCGGTCGCGAGTCGTGCGACCAGTGCGGCTTCGTCGATCAGCGGCCCACGCGAAGTGTTCACCAGAATCGCGTCCGGTTTCATCTTGGCCAGATCCTGCGCACCGAGAATGCCGCGCGTGCGATCGGACAAGACGACGTGCAGGGACACCGCGTCGGACTCCGACAGTAAGGTGGCTTTGTCGACCAAACGCGCACCGCCTGCCTGCGCGCGCTCAGCCGTCAGATTTTCGCTCCAGGCGATCACCTGCATACCGAGGGCCGCACCGTAGCGCGCCATCTTGCTGCCGATCTTTCCCAACCCGATGATACCGAGCGTGCGCCCTTCGAGCGTGATACCGGGCGCAACGCCGGTTTGAAAACCGCCGCTTCGAATCGATGCATCGGCCATTGGAATCCGTCGCGCGGCAGCCAGCAATAAGCCGAACGCAAGCTCCGCCGTCGCGGCACCGGATTTGTCGCCGCCGGTATTGCAGACGACGATGCCGCGTGTATCGCAGGCCTCGAGGTCGATGGTCCACGTGCGCGATCCTGTGAGTGCAATCATGCGCAGACGCTGCAGGCGCTCGAGCAGCGCGCGAGGAAAGCGCGTCCGCTCACGCATCGCCACAATGATGTCGAAGTCGGCAAGCGTGCGCACGATCGCATCGGCGCTTTCGAGCGGCTGCTGAAATACGACGACGTCTGCGCGCTCCTGCAGCCGCGACCAGTTCGCAGTCTGCTTGGCGACGCCCTGCCAATCATCCAGCACAGCTACACGCGTCATCTCGACTCCTCCGCCATTTTAAGTATCGCGATCAAGCCTTCGGAAAATCCGCGCTCAGCGTAACCGCCTGCCACTCGTCCAGGCTGGAGGTAAATTTGGCGAGCTTCGCGCGCACCCGCTCCAGCCCTTGTGCACCGAGGATTAGATTCAGCGGCGGCGATGACGATGCCGCGACCTTCATGATCGCATCTGCGGCGCGTTCGGGATCGCCCGGCTGGCGACCGCTGTAGCTCTTGATCTCGGCGCGCCGCGCGCCGGATGTATTCGCGTACGCGTCCATCGGCTTGCTCGGTTGCTTCAACGAGCGTCCAGCCCAATCCGTGCGGAACGGGCCGGGCTCGATGACGGTCACGTGGATACCGAGCGGGGCGATCTCTTTCGATAGCGCTTCCGACAGTCCTTCGACCGCAAACTTGGTCGCGTTGTAATACCCGGAGCTGGGATTGCCGATCAGACCGCCGACAGAAGACACGTTGATGATGTGACCGGAGCCGCGCTTGCGCATGGCCGGCAGCACGCGCTTGGTGAGCGCGACCAATCCGAAGAAATTGGTCTCGAACATCGCGCGCACTTCGGCATCTTCGCCCTCTTCGACAGCCGCGAGATAACCGTAACCCGCATTGTTGACGAGAACATCGATGTGGCCGAACCGCGCTTCCGCCTGCGCTACCGTATCGGCGACTTGTTTGGCGTCGGTTACATCCAACGGCAGCGCGAGGCCGGTGTCCGGGTAAGCGGCGACCACATCGGTCACGCTACGCGGATCTCGCGCAGTGACGACGGCGCGGTGCCCCCGCTTCAGCACGCGCGCCGCAAGCGCACGACCCAGGCCGGTCGAGCAGCCGGTGATGAACCAGACGGGTTGAGTTTCGGTGTTTGGCATCGGTCGATCCTTTTTGTTCTTCTGCGCGTCGACTCGGACGATCGCGCTCGAGCGGCGCGCAGAGATTATCAGGGGACTAGCTCGAAGCTTGCCGCGAGGGGCAGGTCGTCTCGGATGGCCGCCTGCGACCGCAAACCGAGTGCGATTACTATCTCACGCTATCGAGTCGCGTCGTCCCGATATTCGTCCGTCGCGCTTATGCCAAGCTTACGCTGCAGTTCGATATGCGACCACGCTCACATGTTGCGCCGGTACTGACCGCCGACTTCGAATAGCGCGTGGGTAATCTGGCCCAGCGAGCACACGCGCACCGCTTCCACCAGCACCGCAAAAACGTTTTGATTGTCGATCACCGCCTGCTGCAAGCGCTGCAACATCGCGCCGGATTCCCCGGCATGACGTTGCTGGAATTCTTCGAGCCGCTTGAGCTGCGATTGCTTCTCGTCATCGCTCGAGCGGATCAATTCGACTTTCTGCTGAACCGTATCGGCACCCGGGCTGCGGAACGTGTTGACGCCGATGATCGGATATGAGCCGTCGTGCTTCTTGTGCTCGTAGAACATGGATTCTTCTTGAATCTTGCCGCGCTGGTAGCCGAGCTCCATCGCGCCGAGCACGCCGCCGCGCTCGCTGATCGCCTCGAATTCTTTCAGCACCGCTTCTTCTACCAGATCGGTCAGCTCGTCGATGATGAACGAGCCTTGATTCGGGTTTTCATTTTTTGCCAGACCCCATTCGCGATTGATGATGAGCTGAATCGCCATCGCACGCCGCACGCTTTCTTCGGTGGGGGTCGTGATCGCTTCGTCGTACGCGTTGGTGTGCAGCGAGCCGGCGTTGTCGTAAGTAGCGATCAACGCCTGCAACGTCGTGCGAATGTCGTTAAACGAGATCTCCTGCGCATGCAGCGAACGGCCGGACGTCTGGCAGTGATATTTGAGCTTCTGGCTGCGCTCGTTGGCGCCGTATTTGTTCTTCATCGCCACCGCCCAGATGCGGCGCGCACCGCGGCCGATCACGGTGTATTCAGGATCCATCCCGGCGCTGAAGAAGAACGAGAGATTCGGCGCAAAGTCGTCGATACGCATACCGCGCGCGAGATATGCCTCGACGAACGTGAAGCCATTCGACAGCGTGAAGGCAAGCTGGCTGATCGGATTCGCACCCGCTTCGGCGATGTGATAGCCGGAGATCGAAACAGAATAGAAGTTCTTGATGTCGTGCTGGATGAAAAAGTCCTGAATGTCGCCCATCACTTTCAAGCTGAACTCGGTCGAGAAGATGCAGGTGTTCTGGCCCTGGTCTTCTTTCAGAATGTCGGCTTGTACGGTGCCGCGCACGGTCGCCAGCGCCCAGTCGTAGATCTTCTGCGCTTCGTCCTCGGTGGGCTCGCGCTGATTGTCGCTGCGAAATTTGTCGAGCTGCTGATCCACGGCGGTGTTCAAGAACATCGCGAGCAGGGTCGGCGCCGGACCGTTAATCGTCATCGAAACGGAGGTCGACGGATCGCATAGATCGAACCCGGAATACAAAACCTTCATGTCGTCGAGCGTGGCGATCGATACACCGGAGTTGCCGACTTTGCCGTAGATGTCCGGCCGCAGGTGCGGATCGAAGCCGTATAAGGTCACGGAATCGAATGCGGTCGACAGCCGCTTCGCCGGCATCTGCTCGGATAGCAAGTGAAATCGCTTGTTGGTCCGAAACGGATCACCTTCGCCGGCGAACATGCGCGTCGGATCTTCGTTCTCGCGCTTGAACGCGAACACACCGGCGGTGAACGGGAACGAGCCGGGGACGTTCTCCAGCAGCAGCCACTGCAGCAGCTGACCTTCATCCTCGTAGCGCGGCAGCGCGACTTTGCGAACCAGAGTGCCGGACAATGTCTTATACGTGAGCGCGGTGCGGATCTCGCGATCGCGAATCTTGACGACGTATTCGTCGCCCGAATACGCTTGTCGCATCGCAGGCCACATTCCGAGCAGCTTGTGGCAGCGCGGATCGAGTGATTGCTCGCGTTGCGCGATGAGCGGATCGAGCTCGGTAATCGTCTTGCCCGCGTCCGCCAGCATGCGTTTGGTCTCGCGCAGCTGCTGGCGTTCGCGCGCGAAGCGCGCCTGATCGCGTGCGAACTGATGATGGTCGCGAACGGTTTGCGAGATCTCGGCGAGATAGCGAACGCGCGAGGCCGGAACCACGCTCGATACGCGCGAGGACGACCGCACAGTCGCCGGGGCAAGCCGTCCCGCTTCCAGCTTCAGGCCTTTGGCGGCGAGCTTTGCCACGATCGCGTGATACAGCGAGGTCACGCCGTCATCGTTGAAGCGCGCGGCGATGGTGCCGAACACCGGCATCTCGTTCGGCGCGACCGAGAATGCCTGGCGGTTGCGTTGAAACTGTTTGCTCACATCGCGCAGCGCATCGTCGGCACCGCGCCGGTCGAACTTGTTGATCGCGACGAAGTCAGCGAAATCGAGCATGTCGATTTTCTCGAGCTGACTCGGCGCGCCGTACTCCGGCGTCATCACGTACAGCGAGAAATCGACGTGCGGAACGATGGCCGCGTCGCCCTGCCCGATCCCGGAGGTCTCGACGATGATCAGGTCGAAGCCGGCACATTTGCACGCAGTAATCGTTTCCGGCAGACAGTCCGCGATTTCGTGGCCGGCGCCGCGCGTCGCGAGCGAGCGCATGTAGACGTTCGGCGTCGAGATCGCGTTCATCCGAATGCGATCGCCGAGCAGCGCGCCGCCGGTCTTGCGCCGCGACGGATCGACGGCAATGACTGCGATCTTGAGCCGGTCGTTTTGATCGAGCCGGAAGCGGCGGATCAGCTCATCAGTCAGCGATGACTTGCCGGAACCGCCGGTGCCCGTAATGCCGAGTACCGGCACCGTCGTCTTTTCCGCGGCCTGCGTCGTTAGCGTGCGCCGCATCGCTTCGGGAAGCGCCTTGCCTTCGAGCCCGGTGATGACGCGCGCGAGGTCGCGCCGGTTGCCCGCGAACAGGCCGTCGAGATTGGCCGGCAGCTTCTCGCACAAATTGGCGTCTGCACGCGACATCATGTCGTCGATCATGCCCTGTAGACCAACGCGCGCACCATCTTCCGGCGTGTAGATCTTGGCGACGCCGTACTCTTCGAGCTCGCGAATTTCCTCTGCGACGATCACGCCGCCGCCACCCCCGAACAACTTGATGTTCTCGCCGCCGCGCTCGCGCAGCAGATCGAGCATGTATTTGAAGAATTCGATGTGGCCGCCCTGATACGAGCTGACCGCGATGCCGTGCACGTCTTCCTGCAACGCCGCCGTGGCGATTTCTTCGACCGATCGATTGTGCCCGAGGTGGATCACCTCGGCGCCGCTCGCCTGCAGCATGCGGCGGATGATGTTGATCGACGCATCGTGACCATCGAACAGACTGGCCGCGGTTACGAAGCGGATTTGCCGGTCGGCGCGCTGAAGCGCGGGTCGGACACTGAGATCGGTCATGCGGATATCCTCGACGCAGTCTGCCGCGTACACTGAAGTGCCAGCCGCTATGTTACTCGACGCGCAAAACACATGCGAATGGCGCGAGCGCGATAAGGTGCCGCGCGAATCGGACGAGCCGGTGCCAGCGCAAAAACTTCAGTGCCGGCGCAAATCTGCATAGCGCACGCGCAATTGCGGCAGCAGCTAGAATAGCCC
>JBBRGM010000057.1:0-14697 GCA_038240725.1 Burkholderiales bacterium
ATAGTGCTGCGCGCGTTCGCGTATCGGCTCCTGCTCTTTCAACACCGCATCGATCACCGGTTGCTTGCACTCGAGGCAACCGATGCCGGCGCTGCGACAGCCTGCCTGCACCCACTGCTTGGTTGCGTCGTCTGAATACACCAGATGAAATTCCCACACGGGGCATTTGTCCGGATCGCCGGGATCGGTGCGACGCACGCGCGCAGGATCGGTCGGCATCGTGCGGATTTTCTTCACCACGCTATCGGCATCCTCGCGCAAGCTGATCGTGTTGCCGTACGACTTCGACATCTTCTGACCGTCCAGGCCCGGCATCTTCGACGCTGCGGTCAGCAGCGCGCCCGGCTCGGAGAGAATCATTTTGCCGGTGCCTTCGAGGTAACCTGATAGACGCTCGCGATCGCTCATGCTGAGATTCTGCGCTTCATCGATCAGTGTGCGCCCCGCTTCCAGCGCCGTCGCATCGCCCTGCTCCTGATAGCGCGTGCGCAACTCGCGATAGCGTGCACCGCGTTTGCCACCGAGTTGCTTGATGGCGAGTTGCACCTTGTCTTCGAAGCCGGGCTCGCGTCCGTAGACGTGATTGAATCGGCGCCCGATCTCGCGCGTGAACTCGATGTGCGGCACCTGATCCTCGCCCACCGGTACCAGGGTCGCGCGATAGATGAGAATGTCGGCGCTCTGCAGCAACGGATAGCCGAGAAATCCATACGTGGAAAGATCTTTGTCTTTCAGCTTTTCCTGCTGATCTTTGTATGAGGGCACGCGCTCGAGCCATCCCAGCGGCGTGATCATCGAGAGCAAAAGGTGCAGCTCTGCATGCTGTGGGACGCGCGATTGCAGAAACAACGTCGCGCGTGCGGGATCGACGCCCGATGCGAGCCAGTCGATCACCATTTCCCAGACAGCCTGTCCGATCACGGCCGGATCTTCGTAGTGCGTCGTCAGCGCATGCCAGTCCGCGACGAAGAAAAGACAGGGGTGCTCGTACTGCAGCTTGATCCAGTTCTTCAGCACGCCGTGGTAATGGCCAAGATGCAAAGCGCCGGTTGGACGCATTCCGGACAGCACGCGATCAGCAAACATGGAGTTTCTTTTAAGAAAGCCCGAACAGGGCAAACATCAACTTGCGGCACACCGCGACGATCGGCCAGACGATGCTGTTCAAAATCCCCGTCGCCAACAGCGCAATGACGATGAAAAGACCGTAGGGCTCAATCATAGCAAACCGATAGGCGAGCTTGTTCGGCAGCAGGCTCACCGCGATCCGGCCGCCATCGAGCGGTGGCATTGGTATCAGATTGAGCACCATCAAGCCTAGATTGATCAGCACGCCGCCCTTCGCCATTTCCTGCAGCGGATAGGAGAAGTAGTTGGCCGGCAGTGAGACGACCAGCCTCAGCATGATCACCCACAACAGCGCCATCAATAAGTTGGCGCCGGGGCCGGCCGCCGCGACCCATAGCATGTCCCGCTTGGGCTCGCGCAAGTTACTGAAGTTGACCGGCACCGGCTTTGCCCAGCCGAAGACGAATTGTCCCGCCGTCATGATCACCAGTGCGGCGGGCACGAGGACGGTGCCGACGAGATCGATGTGGTTGATCGGGTTCAGCGAGATGCGGCCGGCTTGATACGCCGTGTAGTCGCCGAAGTATTTGGCGACGTAGCCGTGTGCGGCTTCGTGCAAGGTGATCGCGAAGATCATCGGGATCGCATAGAGCGCGATCAGCTGCAATATGCCGCCGACGTTGCTCACGCCATAACACCCAGCACCGATGGATCGCCTTTGCCGGCGCGAACGAGCTGCGGTTCGTCTCCCGTCAGATCGATCACGGTGGTCATTTCGATCCCGCACGATCCCGCGTCGAGCACGAGATCCACTTCGTGCTCCAGGCGGCCGCGAATTTCCTGCGCATCGTTGAGCGGAATCGGGTCGTCCGGCAGGACCAAGGTCGATGACAACAGCGGCTCGCCGAGCTCGGCGAGCAGAGCCTGCGCAACCGGATGCCCAGGAATGCGAAGACCGATGGTTTTGCGGCGCGGATTCTGCAGCCGCCGCGGCACTTCGCGCGACGCTTGCAGCAGGAACGTATAGCTGCCCGGTGTCGCCGTCTTCAGCAACCGATACGCACTGTTGTCGACACGTGCGTAATGTCCGAGCTCGGACAGATCGCGGCACACGAGCGTGAAGTGATGGCTGTCGTCAAGCTTTCTCACCGTGCGGATGCGCTCCATCGCTTCTTTGTTGCCGATCTGGCAGCCGAACGCGTAGCAGGAATCGGTGGGATAGACGATCAATCCGCCTTCGCGAACGATGTGTACGGCCTGTTCGATCAATCGCCGTTGCGGATGGGTGGGGTGAATTACGAAGTACTGTGCCATGATGGATGAGCCTGTGCGTTCTGGTCGACGCGGTCATCGCGGATGCGCCGATCGCTGACGTATGGTTGCGACGACCGTGCAAAGCGCTGCGAGCAAAGGTGCGCATCGTAGCAAATGCAGCGATAGGCTGGGCGGCAGCCGCCGCGACGACATATCGCTGCCGCTGTGCGGACATACCGCGTTGGGGCGATGCATTCGATTTGCTCGCCTCGCGTTCGGTGTGGAAGAATACGCGCGCATCACGCAATGAACAAAACGGGGAGGCAGCGTTGGCGGTCAGAATCAAGAGCAGCAAGGATTTCTATGCGGGCCTCATGTACATCGCAATCGGCGGCCTCGCCGTGTTCTTTGCGCGTGACTATTCGATCGGCAGCACGTCGCGCATGGGACCGGGCTATTTCCCGCTGTTGATCGGCGGGCTGCTGCTCCTGGTAGGGTTGGTCGTTGCGGCGCGCGGATTCACGCTCACGACCGAGCGCATCGATCGCTGGCAGTTAAGGCCACTGCTGCTGGTGCTGTTCTCAGTCGCGGTATTTGCATTGACCATCGAGCGGCTCGGTCTTGCGGTCGCCGTCATGCTGGTGACGGTCGCAGGCTACATGGCGAATCCGAAAGCGCGCCTGCTCGAGCTCATCATTCTCACCGCGGTGTTGACCGCAGTATCGCTCGGCGTCTTCGTCTACGCGCTCAAGCTGCCGTTCAACGTCTGGCCGCATTTGCGCTGAACCGGACACGCCGATGGACCTTCTTCACAACCTGGCACTCGGCTTCGGCGTCGCGCTGACGCTGCAAAACGTTCTCTACTGCTTCGTCGGTGTTTCGCTCGGGACGCTGATCGGCGTGCTCCCCGGTATCGGCCCGGTCGCGACCATCGCGATGCTTCTGCCCGCGACATTTTCGTTGCCGCCGGTCACCGCGTTGATCTTGCTCGCCGGCATCTACTACGGTGCGCAGTACGGCGGCTCGACGACCGCGATCCTGGTGAACCTGCCCGGCGAATCGTCTTCGGTCGTCACCTGCCTCGATGGTTATCAGATGGCACGCCAAGGGCGCGCCGGTCCCGCGCTTTCCATCGCAGCGCTCGGTTCGTTCTTCGCCGGCTGCGTTGGCACGTTGATCCTGGCAGCTTTTGCAGCGCCGCTTTCCGAGCTCGCGCTGGCGCTGGGACCAATCGAAAAGTTCTCGCTGATGGCGCTCGGATTGGTCGGCGCAATCGCGCTTGCGCAAGGCTCGCTGCTGAAAGCGTTCGGCATGATCCTGATCGGTCTGTTGCTCGGCGCGGTCGGCGCGGACACGCAGACGGGAACCATGCGCTACACGTTCGGGATCCCAGAGCTCACCGATGGCATCGGCTTCGTCGTCGTCGCGATGGGTTTGTTCGGTTTCGGCGAGATCATCACCAATCTGGAAAAGGGCGAGGCGCGCGAAGTGTTCACGTCCAACGTGAAAGGCCTGTTCCCTCGCGGCGATGATTTGAAAGCGGCGTGGAAGGCGGTACTTCGCGGCACCGGCGTCGGCGCGCTGCTGGGCATTCTCCCCGGCGGCGGCGCGGTGCTCGGATCGTTCGCGGCGTACGCGCTGGAAAAGAAAATCGCAAAAGATCCATCGCGCTTCGGTAAAGGCGCGATCGAAGGCGTGGCTGCGCCGGAGTCGGCGAATAACGCCGGCGCGCAAACATCGTTCATTCCGCTGCTATCGCTCGGCATTCCGTCGAATGCGGTCATGGCGCTGATGGTCGGCGCGATGATCATTCAGGGCATCACGCCGGGGCCGCAGGTGATGACGGAGCGCCCCGAACTGGTGTGGGGAATGATCGCCAGCATGTGGATCGGCAACCTGCTCCTGGTGATCCTGAATCTGCCGCTGGTGCGCATCTGGATTCTGTTGTTGAAGGTGCCGTATCGCTTATTGTTTCCGACTATCATCGTGCTGTGCTGCATAGGCATCTACAGCTTGAACAGCAGCGCGACCGAAGTCGGCATGGCTACACTGTTCGGTCTGCTCGGCTACGTGTTCATCAAATTAGGCTGCGAGCCTGCGCCGCTGCTGCTTGCGATGGTGCTCGGCCCGATGATGGAAGACGAGTTGCGCAGAGGCATGACGATCAACCGCGGGGACCCGACCGTGTTTTTGCGCAGCCCGTTCAGTCTCGCGATGCTGATTCTCGCGGTGGGATTACTGATCGGAATCGTCGTACCGGCCGTGCGTCGCAAGCGAGAAGAAGCGTTCCAAGAATGAGCTCCGAGCTATCGCGCGGCAGTGTCGTCGCCGCCGCGCGCTAGCCCGCAACCAATCGCAAACACTGAAATCCATGTCTCACTTCAACTGGGAATTTCCGTACCCGTCGCAACGCATGCCGGTACTCGCAGCCAATGTCGTTGCGACGTCGCAGCCGCTCGCGGCACAGGCAGGACTGCGCATGCTGCTGAAAGGCGGCAACGCAGTGGACGCCGCGCTCGCAACCGCGATCACGCTGACCGTGGTCGAGCCGACGATGAACGGCATCGGTTCGGACGCGTTTGCGCTGATCTGGGATGGTACCGAGCTGCACGGTCTCAATGCATCCGGACGTGCGCCGCAAGCGTGGTCGCCACCACGATTCGCTGGGCGCGAAGCGATGCCCTTCGTCGGCTGGGATAGCGTCACCGTGCCCGGAGCGGTGTCGGGCTGGGTTGCGATGTCCGAACGCTTCGGAAAATTGCCGTTCGATGCGCTGTTCGAACCCGCGATCGAATACGCCGAACGCGGCTTTCCCGTCTCGCCGACGATCGCGCGGCAATGGCAATTGCAAGCGCCGCTGCTGCTCGATCGACCTGGGTTTGCCGATGCATTTCTGCCCAATGGACGTCCACCGAATGCGGGCGAGCTGTTTCGTCATCCTGAACAAGCGAAGACGTTGCGCATGATCGCGGAGACGCGCGGCGAGGCTTTCTATCGCGGCATTTTAGCTAGAGCGATCGCCGGCGCCAGCCGCGCTCAGGGCGGCGCGATGACCGAAGAAGATCTCGCGTCGCATCGTGCCGATTGGGTCGCGCCGATCAGCCAGCACTACCTCGGTCTGGATGTGCACGAGATTCCGCCCAATGGACAAGGCATCGCCGCGCTGATGGCGCTCGGCATTCTCAGTCATCTCGATCACGCACGGACCGAAGTCGATTCTGCCGACAGCATGCATCTGCAGGTCGAAGCGATGAAGCTCGCGTTCGCCGACGTGTATCGCTACGTTGCCGATCCGCTTGCGATGAAAATCTCGGCTGGCAATCTGCTCGACCCTGATTATCTGCGCACGCGTGCAGCTCTCATCGACCGCAAGCGTGCGCAAGATTTCGGTCCAGGTGTGCCGAAATCGTCCGGAACGGTCTATCTCACAGCGGCCGATGCAAGCGGCACGATGGTTTCGTACATCCAGTCTAACTATGCGGGTTTCGGATCCGGCGTCGTCATACCCGGCACCGGCATCAGCCTGCAAAATCGCGGTGCGTGTTTCACGCTCGAGGCGGGCCATCCAAACCAGGTCGCGCCGGGCAAGCGCCCGTTCCACACGATCATTCCTGCGTTTGCGACGAAGGCCGGCAAGGCGCTGATGAGCTTCGGCGTCATGGGCGGCGACATGCAGGCACAAGGCCACATGCAGATGGTCGTTCGGCTGGTCGATCATCAGCAGAACGCGCAGGCAGCGTCCGACGCGGCGCGCTGGAAGATCACCAAAGAAAACGAGCTGGCGGTGGAGCATGCGGTGTCTGCGGTAACGGTGGCGGAGCTTGCACGGCGCGGTCATCAAGTCCGGCAGACGGAACGTTGGAGTATGGAGTTCGGTTCCGCGCAGCTCATCTACCGTATGGATTCGGGCTATCTAGCGGCATCCGAGAGTCGGCGCGATGGACAGGCCGTTGGCTTCTGACGTGCGCTCGACGATGGTAAGTCGGTTCAGCTCGTTCGTGCTGGCGTGTGTGGTCGCATCGGTTTGTGCGAGCAGCGCGCTTGCCGGAGACTATCCGGATCATCCTGTTCGCCTCGTCGTGCCGTTTCCCGCCGGCGGCAGCGCGGATACGAATGCACGTCTGCTTGGGCAGCGCTTGAGCAGCAATCTCGGTCAGCCGGTCATCATCGAAAATCGTCCGGGTGCCGGCGGCAACATCGGCACCGATGTGGTTGCGAAGGCCGCGCCGGATGGCTATACGTTGATCCTCGGCTCGATCTCGAGTCATGCGATCAACGCGAGTTTGTATCAGCGCTTGCCCTATGATCCGATCAAGGACTTCGCGCCGATTTCTTTGATGTGCACGTTCCCCAATGTGCTGGTCGTGAATCCCGCGGTACCCGCACGCAACGTGCAGGAGTTGATCGCCCTCGCGAAGACGAAGCCGGGGACGCTGACCTTCGCATCCGGCGGCAATGGCACCACGCATCATCTCAGTGGAGAGCTGTTCAAACAGATAACCGGCGTCGACATGACGCACGTCCCATATAAAGGCAACGCGCCGGCGATGACCGATTTGGTCGGCGGACAAGTGCAATTGATGTTCGACAACATCGGCAACGCGCTGCCGTTCATTCGCGCGGGAAAGATCAGAGCACTCGCGGTGACGGAACCGAAGCGCTCACCGGCGCTGCCGGACGTGCCGACGTTGGCAGAGTCGGGGTTGACCGATTACAACGTCACATCGTGGTTCGGCGTTCTCGCACCGGCGAAGACGCCGCCACCGGTCCTCAGAAAGTTGGAAGCGGCAGTTGCGAAAGCGCTGCAGGACCCTTCATTGCGCGATCAGCTTGCACGTGACGGCGTCGAACTGCGTCCCAACTCACCTGCGCAATTCGCGACTTTTCTACAGTCGGAAATCGTTCGGTGGACCGCATTGGTCAAACAGTCCGGCGCGCACATCGACTAGAACGTCGCGCCGATCATCGGTCGGTGCTCAACGCCCCGCTTTGATCGCCGCCTCGCGCACTGCGCTCAGGCTCGTACGTGTGGTAATCGCCTCGGGATCGAGACGCACCTCGAGTAGCGCGGGGCCGCCGGACGCGAGCGCGCGATCGAATGCGGCAGCGAAGTCGGCCGTCTTCTCGACCAACGCGCCGTAGGCGCCGTACGCATGCGCGAGCGCTACGAAATCCGGATTGCGCAGCTCCGTTCCGAATACGCGCGCTGGGTATTCGCGTTCCTGATGCATCCGAATGGTTCCGTACATCGAGTTGTTGACGACGATGAACACGACAGCGGCGCCGTATTGAACCGCGGTGGCAAGCTCCTGCCCGTTCATCATGTAGTCGCCGTCGCCGGCAAAGCAAACGACCGTACGCTGCGGCAGCGCGAGCTTGGCGGCGATCGCCGCGGGAACGCCATAACCCATCGCACCGTTGGTCGGTGCGAGCTGCGTGCGGAATCCACCGTATTGATAGAAGCGCTGCAGCCAGCCGGAAAAATTGCCGGCGCCGTTGGTGAGAATCGCATCGCGCGGGAGACGCTCGCGCAGCCATGCGACGACTTCGCTTAAATTCACGGCACCAGGCGCTTCGACCGGCGTCAGCGACGCGAGATATTCGGCGCGCAGTGACTCGGTCCACTGCCGCCACGAGGACTTCGGCGGCGCGTCTAGCCTGCACGCTGCCGCGGCGAATTCTTCCATGCCGGCATTGATCATCAAATCGGCCTGGTAGACGCGACCCAGCTCTTCCGCACCGGGATGCACGTGAACGAGCTTGGTATGAATGCGTGGCACATCGAATAACGTGTAGCCGCCGGTCGTCATTTCGCCCAGCCGCGGTCCGGCCGCGATGATGACATCTGCTTCGCGCACGCGCCTCTTGAGGTCGGCGCTGATCGCGATGCCCACTTCACCGACGTAATTGTCGTGCCGATTGTCGAGTAGATCCTGTCTGCGGAAAGAGCATGCAACGGGCAGATTCCAGCGTTCGGAAAACCCGCGAAGATCACCGCACGCTTGCGCCGTCCAATCGCCGCCGCCGACCAGCAGCAAAGGCTTGGCGGCTTCGCTCAGCAGATGCGCGAGCCGTTCCATGTCTGCGTCGCCCGGATGCGGCTTGATGCGCTGATAAGACGTCGGCAGCGCAGCGGGCGCTTGACTTACCAGCATATCTTCCGGGAGCGACAGCACGATTGGCCCGGGACGACCGGACACAGCCAGATGAAACGCGTGACTGATGTACTCCGCGAGGCGTTCCACGCGATCTACCTGCGCAACCCACTTCGTCATTTCACCGAACACGCGCCGGTAATCCATTTCTTGAAACGCTTCGCGCTCGACGACATCGCCGCCGACTTGGCCGATGAATAGAATCATCGGCGACGAATCCTGATACGCCGTGTGCACGCCGATGCTTGCGTTGGTTGCGCCCGGACCGCGCGTTACGAAACAGATGCCGGGACGCCCGGTCAGCTTTCCGTAAGCCTCCGCCATGAACGCAGCACCGCCTTCTTGCCGGCACACGGTCAGACGGATTTTCTCGCGTACGTCGTACAACGCGTCCAGCACGGCAAGATAACTTTCCCCGGGAACGCAAAAAGCCAAGTCCGCGCCATGCGCTAGCAGACAGTCGACCAGGATCTGACCGCCGGTGCGTAGCGGTAGGCTTTGATTCATGCAGCGATCTCCTTGCAGCGGCGTCGCAATAATCGAGTGGTGTCTAGCTTGGACTGACCAATTATAGCCGGCCGCTTGGACTGACCAATTATAGCCGGCCGTCATTCGCTCCATCCGTATGGCGACGGAATCAGAGGCCTTGGCTATAATGCCCCGGGACTTCGACTCGGTAGGAGCGGGCCGCGGTCGTGAAAAAAAAATCAGCGCCAGGCTGACTCTAGCCGGTGCACGGCTCTCCGCGCAGCGTCGCGGTGAGACCATAATCGGTCGTCTTCGGGAGGAATAAATATGGTCTGGACGCAGGTCTACGATCCACTCAACAATCCTTGGCTGTCCACGGCATGCGCGGCGATCCCGATTCTGGTCATGCTCGGGACGCTCGCATTCTTCCGGGTCGCCGCGCATTGGGCGGCAATTCTCGGTTTGATCAGCGCCTTGATCATTGCAATCTTCGTCTACAGCATGCCCACGAATCTGGCCGGCGCGGCCGCGCTCAACGGCGCGCTGTTCGGTCTGCTGCCGATCGGGTGGATCGTGCTCAACATCATCTTTCTCTATCAGCTGACCCTGGAGAAAGGCTACTTCAAGATCCTGCAGGACAGTATCGGCGGCGTCACTGAAGATCGTCGCCTGCAGCTGCTGCTGATCGCATTCTGTTTCGGCGCGTTCTTCGAAGGCGCAGCAGGATTCGGTACCCCGGTCGCAGTAACCGGTGCGATCCTGATCGGCCTTGGCTTTTCGCCGCTTGCAGCGTCCGGCCTTTCGTTGATCGCCAACACTGCGCCGGTCGCTTACGGTGCGCTCGGAACGCCGATCATCGCGCTCGCCGCCGTGACCGGTCTCGACCTGTTTAAGCTCGGTGCGATGATCGGCCGACAGCTGCCGTTTTTTTCGTTGATGGTGCCGTTCTGGTTGATCTGGGCGTTCGCGGGCTGGCGTGGAATGATCCAGATCTGGCCGGCGATTCTGGTGACCGGGGTCTCGTTCGCGCTTCCGCAGTTTCTCGTGTCCAATTATCACGGACCATGGCTGGTCGACGTCGTCGCCGCTATCGTGTCGATGATTTGCCTAACTCTGTTCCTGAAGGTCTGGCAGCCGAAAACCATCTGGAGGAGCGTTGCACTGAAGGGGCATGAAACCGACAGCGGCACGGCTGCCGGCGCCAATACGGTCGTAACTCCCAAGCATACCTCCGGCATGGTGATGCGGGCCTGGCTTCCGTGGGTCGTTCTCAGCGTATTCGTCTTTGCCTGGGGTGTTCCGCAGATCAAGTCCGCTCTCAACGGCATGGACGCAGCGAACAAGCCTGCGTATGCATGGGCAGGCGTGACCAAGGTCGACTACCCGATCCCGGGTCTGCACCTGGGCGTTGAACGCACGACACCGGTGGTCGCGAAGCCGGAAAAAGAAAAAGCGATCTACAGCGTGAACTGGCTGTCGGCAACGGGCTCGGGAATTTTGCTTGCTGCAATTGTGGCCGGCCTGCTGATGAAATATTCCATCGGCGAGATGCTGCGTAAATATTGGGAGACGATCAAGCTGGTGAGATTTTCATTGCTCACCATCGCCGCAATGCTGGCGCTTGGTTTTACGACGCGCTATTCCGGCACCGACGCAACGCTTGGCCTCGCATTCGCGCACACAGGCGTGTTGTATCCGTTCTTCGGTACTATGCTCGGCTGGCTCGGCGTCGCCCTGACCGGATCGGATACCGCATCGAACGTTCTGTTCGGCGGGCTGCAGAAAATATCCTCCGAGCAGCTCGGCTTGAATCCGATCTTGATGGCATCGGCGAACAGCTCCGGCGGCGTAATGGGCAAGATGATCGACGCGCAAAGCATTGTCGTCGCCAGCACTGCAACGCGCTGGTATGGGCATGAGGGGGAAATTCTGCGCTACGTGTTCTTCCACAGCATTGCACTCGCCGCTCTGGTCGGCGTGCTGGTCATGCTGCAGGCTTACGTGTTCACCGGCATGCAGGTGATGTGACATCTCGCGTCTGCGCCGGCAGCGCGCCGGCAAGACAGCGCTAGCGCTACAAAAGAAAAGCCCACCTCGCGGTGGGCTTTTTCTATGAACCTCAACGAATACTTCGTTATCGCATTACTGCGGCGTATTCGACGACGTCGGCGCTTCGGCTTGCGGCGCAGGCGCTGCGTTGCCTTCGGACACCGCTTTCATCGACAGTCTCAGCCGACCTTTCTCATCCGCCTCGAGAATCTTCACGCGAACCGACTGTCCTTCCTTCAAATGGTCGGAGACGTTTTTCACCCGCTCTTCGGCGATCTGCGATATGTGCAGCAGCCCATCCTTACCAGGCAGCACGCTCACGATCGCACCGAAATCGAGCAGCTTGAGAACCGTACCATCGTAGATCCGGCCGACTTCAACTTCGGCTGTGATCTCCTCGATGCGTTTCTTCGCAGCCAGTCCACCTTCGGAATTCACGCAGGCAATAGTAACGGTACCGTCTTCGCCGATGTCGATCGTCGTGCCGGTTTCCTCGGTGATCGCGCGGATGACCGCACCGCCCTTGCCGATCACGTCGCGAATCTTCTCGGGCTTGATCTTGATTACGATCATGCGCGGCGCGTACGCCGAAATTTCCGTACGCGGGGTTTCCAGGGCTTGCTTCATGAACGATAGAATATGCAGTCGTCCTTCGCGCGCCTGGCTCAGCGCCACTTGCATGATCTCTTTCGTGATGCCCTGGATCTTGATGTCCATCTGCAGCGCGGTAACGCCGCGGTCGGTTCCGGCGACTTTGAAATCCATATCGCCCAGATGATCTTCATCGCCCAGAATATCGGACAGCACGGCGAATCGATTGCCGTCCTTGATTAATCCCATTGCGATGCCGGCCACGTGATTCTTGAGCGGCACGCCGGCATCCATCAGCGCCAGACAACCGCCGCACACGGACGCCATCGAGCTCGAGCCGTTCGATTCCGTAACTTCCGACACCAGACGCATCGAATAACCGAATTCTTCCGGCGTCGGCAGGACTGCAATCAGTGCGCGCTTGGCGAGACGGCCATGACCGACCTCGCGGCGCTTCGGCGTTCCAACACGGCCCGTTTCACCAGTCGCATACGGCGGCATGTTGTAGTGGAGCATAAACCGCTCGGTGTACTCACCCATCAGAGCGTCGATGATCTGCTCGTCGCGCGCAGTTCCCAGTGTCGCAACTGCCAGTGCCTGGGTCTCGCCCCGCGTGAACAGCGCCGATCCGTGTGCCCGCGGCAGGACGCCCGAGCGAATTGAAATCGGCCGCACCGTGCGCGTGTCGCGGCCATCGATGCGCGGCTCGCCATTGAGAATCTGCCCTCGCACGATGGACGCCTCGAGCTCGCCGAAAATAGTCTGCACGAGTTGCTCGTCCACCGGTTCGTTCGCGTCGACCACGAGTTGCTTGACGGCTTGGTCGCGTGCGGCCGAGATTTTCTCCGAACGCGACTGTTTCTGCCGTGTGCTATACGCTTCTTGTAGGGCCTGGCCGGACAGCGCGGCGATCTTATCGACCAGTACGCGATGTTTCTCAGGCGGTGTCCAATCCCACAGCGGCTTGCCCGCCTCGTCGACGAGCTGATTGATCAGGTCGATCACCGGCTGCATCTGTTCGTGGCCGAACACCACCGCGCCAAGCATGATTTCCTCGGAGAGTTCCTGCGCCTCCGATTCCACCATCAGCACGGCTTGCTGCGTTCCAGCGACGACGAGATTGAGCTGCGACTGCTTCAGTTCTGTCGCAGTCGGATTGAGAACGTAGTCGCCGTTGATGTAACCAACGCGCGCGGCGCCGATCGGACCGTCGAACGGAATTCCCGATAGCCCGAGGGCCGCCGATGCCCCGATCAAAGCCGGAATGTCGGCATCGATCTCGCTGTTGGAAGACATGACGGTGGCGATGACTTGCACCTCGTTATAAAAACCCTCGGGGAATAGCGGACGTATCGGCCGATCGATCAGGCGCGATGTCAGCGTTTCTTTTTCCGACGGGCGCCCTTCACGTTTGAAGAAACCGCCGGGGATCTTTCCGGCCGCGTAAGTGCGCTCCATGTAGTCGACGGTAAGGGGCAGAAAATCCTGCGAAGGTTTGACTTCCTTTTTCCCCACCACGGTGACGAGCACGCAAGTGTCGTCCACGGTGACCATGACTGCGCCGTGCGCCTGCCGCGCGATCTCCCCGGTTTCCAGGGTTAGCGTGTGGCGTCCGAACTGAATTGACTTCCTGATAGGTGTGATTGGATTCACGTCCATGATTTGCGGACAGAGACAACGTCCCGAGAATGATAGGCGTGCATCGCGGGGGCGCGATAGGCCCGACCGCTATGCACCGGGGACCGACGGAAAGCGCGCAAAACCGATCTATTTGCGCAGACCGAGCCGATCCAGAATGCTGCGATACTTATCGCTGTTGTCGCGTTTCAGATAGTCCAGCAGCTTACGACGGCGCGACACCATGCGAAGCAGGCCGCGCCGGGAATGGAAATCTTTTACGTGCGTCTTGAAGTGGTCGGTAAGCTCGTTGATGCGCGTAGTCAGGAGCGCGATCTGGACCTCAGGCGAACCTGTGTCGCCCTTCGCGCGCTGATAATCGCTTACGATCGCCGCCTTCTTTTCAGTCGTAGTGGACATGCTGTGTCTCCGAAAAAACGCGCTATTTTAACGTTATACGGCCGCTCGCTCAAGTCAGCGAGGCAACGGCCGCAAGGGGCACCGAGACACGGTGAGCACGCATGCGCTTGGGCGCGACCAAGCCATTTCCATTTGCGCTACCGAGTCCCAGAAATTCCCCGTGGGGGTCATACAAACGAACATTGCCTTGCAACCGATCATCGGCCGTGTTCGCACAGCGCCCTTGCATGACAGCGAGAGCGCCAACAGCATCCACCGTCACCAGTGGCAGTTTATCCAGCAACATATCGGTCGGCCAAAGCCAGTGCGCGCGTTCCTCCGGCGTCGCCGCTGCCAACGTGTCGAGCGTTACCGCCTCGCCGATGTGCAACGTGCCGATGCCCGTACGACGCAGTGCCTTCAGATACCCGCCGCAACCCAGCTTCTCGCCGATGTCTTGCGCGACGGTTCGAATGTATGTTCCTTTGCTGCAGCGTATACGCAGGCTGACGTCATCGCCATCGATCGCCAGCATCGCGATATCTTCGATCGTTACCCGTCGCGTCTCGCGCGGGATATCTTTTCCGGCTCGCGCATACTCGTAGAGCGGCCGACCTTGGTACTTGATCGCACTGAACATCGGCGGCAGCTGCTCGATTTCACCCAGGAAGCTGGTCAATACGTGAGGTAACCGCTCGATGGCGCCTGCGGTGTCGCCGCGAAAAATAGCTTCGCCTTCTGCGTCCCCCGTGGTGGTTACCATGCCTAAGCCAACCAGTGCTTCATAGGTCTTGTCGGCCTCCAGCAGGCCGCTGGAAAATTTTGTAGCTTCGCCTAGGCAGATCGGCAGCAGGCCGGTTGCCAATGGGTCGAGCGTGCCCGTATGTCCTGCCTTTACGCGTCCGAACAACTTACGCACCGCTTGTAAGGCGGCGTTAGAGCTAATCGTGTTCGGCTTGTCGAGCAGCAGCACACCCTCGAGCGGGCCGAACTCAACGTCCAATGAAGACTTAGCCTTCATCACGTTGTTCATCGCGATTCCAACGCTCGCTGTCCGCGACTGCTTCATCGATCAAGCTGGACAGGCGAACACCGC